>CAIXCO010000134.1 GCA_903917955.1 uncultured Chlorobiaceae bacterium
AGAAAATAGACAGCGTTTTACCCTGATACATCACGCACCAGTCATGCAAATGTAACTACAAAGGCTTCCTGGTTTCTTTGAGACCAGCAAAAACTACCCAACGCCCTGTAATTTTTTATTCAGGTAGTAAATCGCAACACCGCTGTACTCCTTCAGCTTCCCTTCGCTGTCTTTCCGCTGCCACTTTGAAAGCAGTGCTTCAATTTGCGGTCGGGTGGCTGTACCACCAATAGTTGAAAGCTCTTGAGTAACCTTCTTCCAAATTCTTTTTCTGTTTTTTTTCAACCAGAGAAAATCAGAGTTGAGATTAAGCACGTCATTAAGTTGGCGATCAAATTCAGCGTTATCTGACGTGACCGTCCCGTTAAACTCGTAGCGAATCATCAATCGTGGATAATGACTCGGTTCCGCAGGATTCAAAAGAAGATCTTCATCACGTTTTTTTGTGTCGCAATGAGCTTGAGAGTAAGGCGATCCCTCATTACCGTAACAGCAGCCAAGCAGGTTGACATAGGCGAGTTGTTCTTCAGGATATTTCTTGCGGGAGTGCCAATGCTCGACTTTCATCTGTCGATCATCAGCTTCAATGCGGCTCATGCAGTAAGCACAAAGATAGCCCTGCTCTGCTACAAGTTGCTCACGGATATCATGTTTCACCGGTGTAAAATTTTGCCCATCAAAAACTGCGCCAAGCTGCAACCGATAGTGCTGCAATGATGACGGTTCATGACCTTTGATGACAGGAATCATGCACCCGCTCCATCCTCTGGCTCCAGCATTGCAATGGTCGCTTCAGCTTCTACAATATCAGGAATCGTGCCATTCAGATCCTCTTTCAGCTTTTTGATTAGCTCCCTTGCGCCATCAAACTCATCATGATCGATTTTTGCCGCGATCTCTTCTATGCGACGAGGTACGCTGCTGTTGATTCCCGGATCATCCATCAGCATCTGGAGGATCTCTGCCGAGTTCAACCCGATAGACTGCCTTGGAATAGTATATTTTATGACGTTGTTCTCCTGATAGAGCAGACGAATTGAGTTCGCTGGAACCTCGCTGAGTATCTGCGGTGAGTGGGTTGTTACCACAAACTGCACGTTAGGAAACACTTCGGTGAGCATGGTGATTGCTCTTCTCTGCCATGCTGGATGAAGGTGAAGATCTATTTCGTCAATCAAGATAATCCCTTCACCTTCAAGAGGATTGGGGCGTTGGGGATTTGCAATGGCCAACCGGCGGGCAATATCGCCAATGAGTGCGATAAAGCAGGTTTCGCCCGACGAAAGCGAATCAATTCTTAACTCCTGATTGCCCTTGGTAACTACCATACGAAGTGGCTGGCGCTTTATCATAAGATCATGGTACTCAGGAAGAAATCGCTCCAAAGCTGTACGCGCCGCCTGTAACTGCCGATCAGGAAATTCAACAGGTTCAGTTTGAAGCATGTTATTGATAGATCGATGTCTCTCATTTTCTATATCTTCACGTTCTCTAAACCATTCAAAAAAAAGGCGAAAGTTTGCTGTACCAGAAGGAAATTCCTCATACAATGAGATCGGATCGAATTCATGTTTTATTCTGATACGTTTTGGAAAATCATCTGACTGCACTGCACGATCAACAGAATAGCTCGCAAAAACGGGTAGTGAATATGCTGTCTGCAAATGATCCCGAAACTGGGAAACAATACCGGCAAGTGCTGCAAGGTTGCTTTTCACCTCCTTATTTATCCCTTTACGGAGTTTGGCAATTGACCACTCGCCCAAAGAAGTCTGAAGTACCAACTTGGAATATTTTGTACCATTTTTAATATCAGAATCAGCAATCTGACGTCCCTGTCCTGCATCTCGCTTAGTACGGGCAGTCAACCATGAAAGCAACATGGCCAGTGCATCAAGCGTAGTTGTTTTTCCGCCACCATTGACCGCCGCAATAACTGTTAATCCTGACTGGAGAGGAAGGCTCACGTTCTCAATACCCCTGAAATTTTGCAGAGTGAGCGTCTGAAT
>CAIXCO010000135.1 GCA_903917955.1 uncultured Chlorobiaceae bacterium
ACAGTCGAATCAGGGTACTTTTGCCGCTTCCTGAAGCTCCGATGATTCCGGTTATTTGGCCCTGTTGGGCAGTAAAAGAGATTCGGTCAAGAATGATCATCGTTGTATCTGCAGGGCTCAGCTTTGTTACCCCGACATCAATGAACTCAACAACGGGATCGTTGTCGGATTTTTGTTGCTGATTCATGTTCATCCAACAATCAGAGTAAATGAAAATAAATTTGTAATTCTATGCGAAATAGAGTTTGTCCTGAGCCTCTCCTTGCACTATTTCTGCTATGGCTGTTTTCAAGATATTGAATAAAGATGAACGTAGAGTGCCATGTTCAAAATTTGGGCGCGAGCCTTCATCCCTCACTCACCATCCGATCAATCTGGTTGACCAGGTAAAAGGGGAGGTTGATCAACCGGAACGCTTTTTCCTGCTTGTTTGCTTTTGCCACCAGTTCATGAACGGATGGTTTTGCTGAACTGATTCTGATGCCTTCGGTAGATTGCTTTTTTAGCACATAGGCGTGGAGCGATTTTATGGTGCCGCTTGTGCCTGATTTCACCTCTATCGGGTAGACCCGGGTTTCACTTTCGTAGAGAAAATCGATCTCTGCCTGCCCTTCAGATTTCGGAGGTTGCCAGTAGTAGAGCGCCGGGTTGATGTAGCCAGCTTTTGCTGCGAGCAGTTGCTGGCCTACAAGCTGTTCGGCGATGATGCCGCGATTGGCCAGTTCCAGGGGTGAACCCATGATGCCTTGTGCCGGAACTCCCTGTGCCGCCAGAAGCAGGCCGATATCAATAAACAAAAATTTGCTGATTCTTATTTTTGTGTCGCCGCCGAGGGATATGGTATCAGCACCGGAGTGCAGAACGCGATAGAAGAGCCTTGCTTCAAGAAATCGTTCAAGAGCCTGGTTCAACTGGCGGTTATTGCCGCTGCTCTTGAGCGCTATTTCATTAGCCTGTTTATGGGAGAACTGGAGGCCGATTTGACCGATAATACCATTAAAAAATGCGTTGAGTTGCAGCGCGGTTTGCGAACCGGTATACTTTGCAAAGTCATCCTTGTAGCTCTGAAGAAGCTCAATTTGATATTTTGCTATTTCGGCATGATTGAACCGGGTGTCGATGGCCGTCTGTACACAGTAGGGCATTCCGCCGCAGAGGGTGTAGCGACGAACCTGGGCCATCAAATTTTCATGCACACTGTCGGGGATCAGGTGCATGGTGCTCCGCGTGAGCATCTCAATGGCGTTGAGAGCAGCCGACTCTCCGGTGGCCGAAAGGAACTCTTCAAAGGTCAGCGGGCCCATAAAGAGGTGTTCAACACGTCCAACCGGAGTCGAAATAGCGCTCTCACGCAGCACCTGATCGAGTAACGACCCGGTCAAGACGACTGCGAGGCCCGGCATATTCTCATGGAAGTATCGCAGACAAGCGTATGCCGAAGGGGTTGCCTGTGCTTCATCCAAAAAGAGGATTGCCTTGCTCTCCTTACTAATTTGTTCGCCGCTTATCAGTGAAAAAGCAAAGAGCAGCTCTTCGACCTTGTAGTTTTTGAAGAGAGGTTCAAGCTCGGTATGACGCTCAAGGTTGATTTCAAGAATCCTGACAGAGAGCTTCTCGGCGGCAAGCCGGACGGCTGTTGTTTTGCCAACCTGCCGGGCACCGCGTATGACCAGCGGTTTGCGCTTGCTCCGGTTATACCATGTTTGTATCTCTTCTACGGCACGTCGGTTAAACATCTTCTCCCCCCTTGAACTGTTTTTTTTATCCTCTCTGGCAGCAAATCTATCACTTTAATTCATTTTTTGTATTAAAATGTGCCATCTTAATACAAATTATCGTTGTATTGCGCCAAACGAAATGCGTTCATGGTGTGGAAGCAAAAAAGGGTTCCTTTTCGAATGGGTACTCTTTTGCAACGCAAGGGTGAATCTGTCATCGTCAATAGCCTGAATGCGCTGCTGGCTTGTGCTTCGTGGAAGAAGAGAATAATTCTGTAACTTAAGCAGGATAACATTTCGTATAGGGGGTTTCCATGGCAGTGTTGCTGACACTGTAACCCGCAAGGCTGATTGCCCGGTACTTGTTGTCAAGAGCCTTGAAAAGGAGTGTATTGGAGAGTTGCACCCAAAGTTGCAAAATATGACGTCGGGGAGCGACGATGGGTTATCATAGTAGGGCTGAATCTGGATTGTTGTACACTGCAAGTGCTGCCGGGTGGTTGAGAGCTGCCATTGGCACAGTGCCTTATTTGCAGATATTTATTGATGCTGAATGTTGAGGATTTTTATCCGGAAAATGTAACTGATATAAATGGAGTCAAGAAATCGATGATTTTCCTGTTGGTCGATTTTATAAGTTGCTTGAAAAGTTTGAAGATTCGGCTTCTGTTGCTGAACGCAAGTAGGAACCTTTGATTTTTCGTGAATAGATTGCTGAAGAACTCAAAAAAAATAGTTTGCTATAAGTGTTCTACAAAAATTTGTGTAGTAATAAAATAGCCATAAAACTGGTAAATAGTCAGCAAAATACGTTTTTTTACAATTATTCCTGGTTGGTTTGTTGAGGACTTAAGCGCAGTACAAAAATTGATGCGGAAGTAAAAAAAAGTCGGATATTAACGAATATGCCTTTTATTATTTGAGATTACTGAATAACTGTTTTTTCGAGCGCTTGCTTAGCTCAAAAAAACACGCAAGTACTCTGCAAAAAGTCGCTCCGTAATTTAAGGTTAGGCTGGCGTGACTCTCTGGTCCCTTGATATTATTGTTACGGAATCACCTACTGTGGAGCGCTTAGCACGACACAAAGCTAATGAGAGTCGGTTCTTCTATTTTGAAATTCGCTAATTTTTTTTCCAAAGAATATGCTCATAATCACTTTGTTGAGGAGAAACGGAAAATAAATTTTCATTATGAAATATTTTTTTTGACATGACAAATAGCAAAACAGGTTGTGGTGTGCGAAATTCGGCACTGGTAACGGATTAGGTTGTTTTTTCCAAGTATTCTTTCCGGACAAAGGTCATCCAGTTTCGGATTTTCGGAAGCTCACAACCAGATAATTCAAGCGGAGATTTCCCCCTTCGAGTCAAGAATTCGGATGAGG
>CAIXCO010000136.1 GCA_903917955.1 uncultured Chlorobiaceae bacterium
AAAGTCTGAACGCATTGCTTTTCAGTAAATAGTTAACTGGTTATTATGCAATCAATATACGACTTATCTTGTTTATAATAAAAGGTTTATGCAGCTATTTTTGTGCTTTTATCTTGCGGGATAATCCGACAGGCTGCTAGGCCAAACCAATCTTTCGGATTCGAAGGGTCATCGTAATAAGCGAGAAGCGACAACTGGGCCAAGGTATAATCGTCAGTATAACTCAGCGTATGATCATAATTCAGCGGGGTTACATATATTAAGGGAGCATTTGATTCAATCGGACCAGTTGCCGATTCAAGCACCCAGTCCCCTCCCACTGCAACCCCTCCCGTCACATCATCCGAAGCAGCCACATCAGCACCTGTCATTTGCGCCAGCGACTCAACAAATTGCTGCCCCGTCGCACCAGCGCCCACATTGCAACCGTAAAGCAACAGATCGCCGTTGTCGGTCAAAGCGTGACCAATATTTTCGAGCTGAGATTGATACGAAAAAAGATTGCTTTCGGTGAGGTGCGTGCTGCCAATAATTATTGCACCAGGGGAACCATGCGAAATGATCTGTATCGAGCTGTAGTCACTTTTGCCCACAAGCGACTCTTCTATCTGGAGCAGGCCGTCATGAGCTGCATCAAGTACTTTGTATTCCGTTCCCGCTTCAAATTGCGAAACCAACAAATCAAGATCGTTGACCCGACTGTCGATAAAGACCATTGTTTTTGCCATGATACAGAACGGTTGAACTGTTGATGCCGGAAAGCCCTGCGAACAGATGGATACAATGCTGAGGCTTCAGCAAAATGACTATGTTAAACGTAGTGAAATTATTGTGAAAGACAGGGTGATAAATGCAAAAAATCAATGCGTTACGGGAGGGCTGCAGCGAGGGTTGCCGCTACGGGTTTTCGGTTTTGCCGGGTCGGGCAAGCTGGATAAAGACTTTGTTCATGCTCTCGGCTCCGTAGTGCTCGACTGGTGACGAAGAAAAGAAATAATTTCTAAATTGTTACCATCTTTGGTAACTTCGCACTATGGCTTATCGAATTGACTATTTTCACCCTCGGATCCTGAAAGAGATTGAGGCTTGGCCGGAGTCAATCAAGACGGATTACGCACGCATTGTTGAATTGCTTATGGATTACGGCCATGATTTGCGCATGCCCTGTTCACGGACAATGGGAAATGGCTTGTTTGAGATTCGACCCAAGGGAAAGGATGGCATTGGAAGAGCGCTCTACTGTTTCCAGACAGGACGGCGAATCGTTATCCTGCACGCATTTATCAAGAAATCGCAAGCGACACCACGGAAAGAGTTAGAGCTCGCGCTTAAAAGAATGAAGGAGGTAATCAATGGATGATCTCAAATACCAGCCTGTGGAGCACAATCACGAAGAATTTCTCCGCCATGCGATGGTCAATAAAGAATTTAAAGCGGGGTATGAGGATCTTGGACCGAAGTATGCCCTGATACGGGAACTCCTTGCCGCCCGCAAGCGCTCAGGCATGACGCAAGAAGCTGTCGCTCTGAAAATTGGCACGTCAAAAAGCGCCATCTCCCGACTCGAATCTGGCAGCAAGCATACCCCCTCTGTTGCCACGCTGAGGAAATACGCCGATGCAGTTGGCTGCGAACTGGAAATCAAACTGACACAAAAAAAAGAACCGCAAACAATCTGAGTTGCCCCTTAGGGTGCCATTTATTCCGTTCTTCCGGGTCGGGCAAGCTGAATAAAAACCTCGTTCATGCTCTCGGCTCCATAGTGCTGCTTCATAGCTTCCGACCGGTCAAGCGCCGCTACACGACCATCCACCATGATGCAGAGGCGATCGCAATATTCGGCTTCGTCCATGTAGTGGGTGGTGACAAAGATGGTGAGTCCGCGCCCGGCGGCTTCGTAGATCATGTCCCAGAAGCGGCGCCTTGTGACCGGATCGACCCCGCCGGTTGGCTCGTCAAGAAAGACAATCTTCGGTTCGTGCAGGATGGCGACTGAAAAGGCGAGCTTCTGTTTCCAGCCGAGGGGGAGCGACGCAAGGCGTGCATCAGCAACCGATACCAGTTTGAGCGTTTCGAGGAGCTGGCGGCTCTTCTCCTTTATGGCATGATTGCTGAGGCCGTAGATACCGGCAAAGAAGCGGATGTTCTCGCGCACGGTCAGGTCGTCGTAGAGCGAGAAGCGCTGGCTCATGTAGCCGATGTTCCGTTTGACCCCTTCCGAACCGGTATAGAGATCAAATCCTGCAACAGTGGCCGTTCCTGAAGTTGGAGCAAGAAGGCCGGTCAGCATCCTGATTGCGGTGGTTTTGCCTGCACCGTTCGCTCCTAAAAAGCCGAAAATCTCTCCGCCTGAAACACTCAGCGAAAGTGCATCAACCGCCACAAAATCGCCAAACCGTTTGGTCAGCTTTTCGGTATGAATCACCAGCTCACTCATAGAGCGCCCTCTTCCGATCAAGAGTAAAGTCAAGGCTCAGGAGAACAAGAAGCTCACTCATGAGGCACTCCCCTGTTTCTCTTCCATGAGGGCGATGAAGGTATCTTCAATGCCGGGCTGAATGAGCGAAACCGAGAGTTCCGAGAACCCTTCCGTGTGGAGAGAGGCAAGAAGCTCATCAGCGCTGACGGAGGGGCGGTTGTCGGTGTAATGCAGGGCACTGCCAAAGGCGTAGACCGAAGCGGCATGAGGAGAGGCTCGCAAGGCAGAGAGCAGCTTGCCGGTTTCGGTTGCACGGATAGCAAAGAGCGGTTTCGGGAAAAGGGTGGTGATGCCCGAGGGAGTATCGAGTGCAAGGATT
>CAIXCO010000137.1 GCA_903917955.1 uncultured Chlorobiaceae bacterium
CGTGAGAAGTGGCTGAAATCGAAACGGAGCCGTTCGGCATTGACATAAGAGCCCTTCTGCTGGACGTGCTGCCCCAGAATGTTGCGGAGTGCGCCGTGCATGAGGTGGGTGGCGGTATGATTGCGCTCGGCATCCTGACGCAACTGGCGATCTACTAAGGCGTTGGCTGAAAGCTGCGCCTCATCAAGCTCGATCTCTGCGGGGCTGACGGGTGCATCGGAAATGGTGTCGAAAATATCGGTGATGACATGAACGAAGGTATCGCCATCCTTGAGGGTATCAGTGACCTGAAAGCGGTAACGACTCTGCTCTATCCATCCCCTGTCTCCGGCCTGTCCACCGCTTTCGGCATAGAAGGGGGTGCGGTCGAGAGCCAGAAGCAGCTTGCCTTCGATATGCTTGATGCCGGTAATCGAGACCGCCATCTCAAGCTGATCGTATCCGGCAAACTCCGTGCGATGCTGCTCGCTGAACCAGAGCCAGTGGGAGCCATCATCCTGTATCTGCTGTTTTTCCTTGCGGTCGGTTCTTGCGCGTACCTTCTGCTGCTGCATGCAGTGCTCAAAACCTTCAGCGTCAACAAGCAGCCCGGCATCGGAGGCCATGAGGCTGGTCAAATCGAAGGGAAAGCCGAAGGTGTCATACAATTTGAAGGCATCTTCGCCGGTTATGGTGGTGTTGGCGGCGGCACGCACACGCTCAACAACCTCGTTGAATATCTCTATGCCGCGATCGAGGGTAACGATGAAGCTCTCCTCTTCGGCTTTGATGATTTTGCTGACGGTCTCCTGCTGTTTTTGCAGTTCAGGGAAGACGTCACCCATCGCTGCGGCCAGTGTGCCGACAAGCTGATGGAGAATGGGCTCGTTATAGCCAAGATTTTTGGAGTAGCGCAAGGCACGGCGGAGAATGCGGCGGAGGACGTAGCCGCGCCCTTCGTTGGAGGGCATGGCACCGTCGGAGAGGGCAAAAGTGAGGGTACGGGCATGGTCGGCAATGACGCGCATGGCAATATCAAGGGGATCATCCATTGATGCGCCATAGGGAACTCCGGTAATTTCAGTGATGCGGTCGAACAAGGGTTTGAAAACGTCGGTGTCGTAGTTTGACCCTTTGCCCTGCATCACGGCGGCAACCCGCTCAAAGCCCATGCCGGTATCGACATGTTTCATGGGAAGCGGTTCGAGGGAGCCGTCGCTTTGGCGGTTATATTGAATAAAGACCAGATTCCACAGCTCAATAACCCGGTAGTCGCCGACATTGACCAGGCTCCCGCCCGAGCAATCTTCGGTAAGATCAATATGAATTTCGGAACAGGGGCCGCAGGGGCCGGTTTCGCCCATCTCCCAGAAGTTATCCTTGTCACCGAAGCGGACAACGTGCTCCGGGTTGATATCGGTCGCAGTTTTCCATATCTGAAAGCTCTCGTCGTCATCCTGATAGACGGTTGCGTAGAGACGCTCTTTGGGCAACTTCCAGACATCGGTCAAGAGCTCCCATGCCCAGGTGATGGCCTCCTGTTTGTAGTAGTCACCGAATGACCAGTTGCCAAGCATTTCAAAAAAGGTGTGGTGGTAGGTATCTCGCCCCACATCTTCCAGATCGTTATGCTTGCCTGATGCCCTGATGCATTTCTGGGTATCGGCTGCCCTAAGGTATGGCCGTGTTCCCTTGTCCAAAAAAACATCCTTGAACTGGTTCATGCCTGCATTGGTAAAGAGCAGGGTGGGATCATCAGCAGGAATAACAGGGGCTGAACGAACGATGGTATGACCTTTTTGAGCGAAATAATCC
>CAIXCO010000138.1 GCA_903917955.1 uncultured Chlorobiaceae bacterium
GTCCGGTTTGAGAGCACCTACGCGGAGGGCGACAAGGTGATCCAGATGGTCAACAATTACGACAAGGAGGTTTTTAACGGTGATATCGGACGCATTACACTCGTTGACGAGGAGGAGAGCACGCTGCGGGTAGAGTATGACGGCCGGGAGGTGCTCTATGAGTCTGGCGAGCTTGATGAAATTGCCCTTGCCTACGCTATCACCATCCACAAGAGTCAGGGGTCAGAGTACCCGGCGGTGGTGATTCCGCTCTCCATGCAGCATTTTTCGCTTCTTGAACGAAACCTCATCTACACGGCTGTGACACGGGCAAAAAAACTGGTGATGATCATCGGTGACCCACAGGCGCTTGCCATGGCTATCGGCAATAAACGCTCTTCGCAGCGCTTGACCGGTCTTGCCGCTCTGCTTGCTGAAGAAACGGAAGGTCACCTGCCTCAGTAATCATCCGGCTTTTTTATTATATTGCGTGCCATTTGTTCCAACCAAGTGCAAGCTGTCCGGTATTTCCGAAATCATTAGCGCTGTTTTATGAAGATCGTGAAGACATTGAATCTGGTACGTCTTTGTATGTTCCAGATGGGTTTTGGCCTCATGCTCGGCTTCATTCAGGATATCCTGAACCGGGTCATGATCAAGGAACTCCTGCTGCCTGCAACTATCGCTTTAGGGCTTATAAGTCTTAAGGAGCTTCTGGCCATTTTTGGCGTCAAGGTGTGGATCGGCAACATGTCGGACCGGTTCAGCATTTTTGGTTACCACAGGACTCCCTATATCCTTCTCGGGCTGTTGAGCTGCGTTGTTGCTTTCGTGCTTTCACCAACGGCGGCCTATGAAGTGAAGGTAGGCGGTACTGCCTTTTCCGAGATGCTGCCTGCTTTGCTGACCGATGTCGGTTTGTGGAAGCTCGCCCTTATTTTCCTTCTGTTCGGTTTCGGTTTGCAGGTCGCGACCACGGCCTATTACGCACTGATTGCCGATGTTGTGCCTGAAGAGCATATTGGCAAGATAACCGGAGCGAGCTGGACCCTCATGGTTCTGACTGCTATCATTTCGAACTGGAACATGGGCAATTATCTGACGGTTTTTACTCCTGAACGGCTGACGCAGGTGGCTGAAATCGGCGGTCTCATCACACTCTGTTTTGGGCTTGTGGCCGTTCTTGGTGTAGAAAACCGCAATGCGGATGCCGCTCAGGGCAAGGGAAAGCACAGCATCAGCTTTGCCCAGTCGGTGCGCCTGCTCTCTTCATCTCCGAGAACGTTGCAGTTCGCCTTCTATATTTTTATCTCCATTTTTGCGCTCTTTGCCAACGAAGTTGTCATGGATCCTTTTGGTGCGGAAGTTTTCGGGATGAAGGTTTCAGAAACGACCAAACTGTTCAAGCCGATGATGGGCGGCACCCAGCTCATTTTCATGCTCGCTACAGGTTTTCTGCTTTCACGGATCGGCTTCAAGCGGGGTGCCTATTTCGGCAATACGTTCAGTGCTATCGGATTCGCCATCATCATTGTCGCAGGTTTTATGCGCGACCAGTCGCTGCTTCGCGTTGGTCTTGTTGTGACTGGTATGGGCCTCGGTGCAGCAAGTGTTTCGAACATCTCGATGATGATGAACATGACTGCGGGTCGCAGCGGCATCTATATTGGCCTCTGGGGTACGGCGCAGAGCCTTGCCATCTTTATCGGCCATTCCGGAGCTGGCGTTATCCGCGATGTGATCTATACCCTCTCCGGCAACCACATGTTGGCCTATGCAGTCATCTTTGTTATTGAGATCCTTGCCTTTACGGCATCGAGCCTCTTGTTGCCCCATATTTCCAAGGAGGCTTTCGAGGCCGAGAGTGAAGCGAAAATGGCGGAATTCGCCGTTACAGCGAAGGCTGGCTGACGGTAAAAAATGGAATCATCAACTATGAAATACGTTTTTGGGCCACTCTCATCCAAACGGCTTGGCCAGTCACTTGGTGTTGATTTGCTTCCGCCGAAAAGCTGCACCTGGAACTGTGTGTACTGCCAGTTAGGAAAGACTAAAAAGTTCGCTACCGAAAGGCAGGAGTTTTTCCCTCGGGAGGAGATTCTTGGCGAAATTCGCGAGGCTCTTGCAATCAACAAGGGGATCGACTGGATAACCTTTGTCGGCTCCGGTGAAACCCTGCTCTATCGAGGGATTGGCTGGCTGATAGCAGAGGTGAAAAAGCTCACCACAACTCCTGTTGCCGTGATCACCAATGGTTCACTGCTCTTTATGCCAGAGGTGCGTGAAGAGTTGCTTCAGGCCGATGCGGTGCTCCCGTCGCTCAATGCTGGTACGGAAGCTTTGCACGTGCAGATCGACCGTCCTGCCGAAGGGCTCACCTTCCGAAGGCATATTGAAGGGCTTGTGGCATTTCGCCATGAGTACAAAGGGCGGCTCTGGATTGAGGTGATGCTGCTTGGCGGTGTCAACGATTCCGATGAGGCGCTGCGCGATCTTGCCGCTGTTCTGAAAGAGATCAATCCTGATATGGTGCACATCGTGCTGCCTACCCGGCCTGCACCTGAGCAGGAGGTACATCTGCCCTCCCAAGAGCGCATTGAGCGGGCCATTGCAATTCTTTCAGAGGTTGCGACGGTTGTTCATCCACTCAAAGGCAATATGGATCTTCGCTGCGCTCCTGATATGCTTGAAGCGGTTACTGCCATTGTTTCCCGCCACCCGGTGCAGCAGCGGGAACTTCACAAAGCCATCAAGGAGTGCTTTCCAGGCGAGAGCGATAAGTCGGATGATACCATGCAGGGGATGCTTGCAACAGGCCGTTTCAAACTGGTCGAGCATGAAGGGGAGCCCTACTGGGTGATGGTGCAGGGCGATACAGTTTCGCTTGAACCAAGTGGCCTCAGCAGTGAGCCTCCCCTGTAGGAAAGGCGAGTGAAAAGGTTGTTCCCCTGTTGGTTTCGCTGGTGACGCCTACCTTGATGTGTTGCAGATCGGCAAGTTTTTTGACGATCGAAAGTCCGAGGCCAAATCCTCCTGTGCCTGAGTTTCTTGATTCATCGACCCGGTAAAAGCGTTCAAAAATGGCATTCAGTTTCTCCGCTGGAATTCCGATGCCTTGATCGCTGACGGTACAGACAATCGCATTGGCGTTGCGTTGTACGGCTAAGGTTATTGAGGAGCCGGTTGGTGAGTATTTGATGGCATTGGAGAGAATATTTTCGAAGATCATCTCAAGCATGCCGGGGTCGGCGGCAATCCGGGCGTGTTCTTTTTGATCAATGGTGATCGAAATATCTTTTGCGCTGGCAGATGATTGCATCCGATCAACAATACTCTCAAGATGTTGTGACAGCTCTACCGTCTCAATATGTGGCTGCGTCTTGTTGCTCTCATGACGCGCAATCATGAGTAACTGGTCGATCAGGCGTGCCATACGGTTTAACTCCTTCAGGCAGAATTGGATCCTCGTTTCATAGTGCTCTCTTTCGCGCGGCTTGCGAACCAGCACTTCAAGGGTGCCTTTGACGATGGCCAGCGGTGTTTTCAGCTCGTGCGAAGCGTTGGCGGTAAAGTGTTTTTCACGCTCAAAAGCATCCTGCATCCTGTCGAGCAGCGCATTGAAGGTTGCTGAGAGGCGATATAATTCGTCATGATGATAGGGCAGGGGAATGCGCTGATCGAGATGTGCCTGTGTCATTTTTTCAGCAGTGGCAATAACCTTTTCAATGGGGCGTATGCTCTTGCCAGCAATCAGGCGCGTCAGCATAAAAAGCGTTAGAATGATGACCGGAAATGAAAAGAAAAAAATATCGTGCAGGTCGCGCAAAACAATCATGGCATTTTTCAGGGGAACGGCAACAATAAGGTAGCCCTGGGTTACCCCCTTGTTATCGACAAGAGGTACCTGTGCCTGCCTTACCATTGAACCACCGAAATTGCTGTTGAAGTAGGCGCTTCCGCTCTGTTTCGGATTAAACGCGAGGACGCACCATGAGAGACTGGATGATTTATTGATGACTTGTCCGGTACTGTCAACCAACTGGATAAATTCAGTGTCAACATTTACCGTTTTTTTCTTCATCGAATCATTGTCGTTGTCACCGTCACCGGCATCAATGTCGCGATTCTGAAAGCTCTCAAATCCTTTAAAGTTATGGGTTGATATATTTGCGTCCGAAAGGATTTCTGAAACCTCTTTTTTTATCTCTTCATCGAATTGCCTGTAGACAATGCGCTCAACGGTGAAGTAGATGGTCGCAAAAACAAGGGCAATTAAAAATGCTGTCGTGACGGTGTAATAGAACGCAATTCGGTTTCGCAAACTCATGACCGACCACTCCTTAAAGAAGGAGTGGCTCTGTCTGACAGAATTTTTGGCTTTCATAATCATGAGATGCCTGGTTCACGGACGATGTATCCCACCCCACGGATGGTTTGAATGATATTTCCACATCCTGCGGCTTCAAGTTTTCTGCGCAGAAAGGTGATGTAGACATCAATCACCGAGGTATCGGAATCAAAATGGATATCCCAGACGTGCTCGATAATCCGGCTTCTGGTACATACCCGGTCTTTATTGCGTACAAGGTATTCAAGCAGGGCAAATTCCTTCGGTGTGAGAGTGATTTCATTTGAACCGCAGAATACCTGATGGGTTACCGGGTTGATGGTGAGGGTTCCGGCGCTTAACGAGTCGTCATTGCTCGTTTTATTTCGGAGCTGTACCCGGATTCGTGCAAGTAACTCCTCAAACTCAAAGGGTTTTTTGATGTAATCATTGGCTCCTGCATCAAGACCGAAGACCACATCTTCGAGGGTATCTTTGGCTGTCAGAAAGAGTATTGGAACCGTGCTGCCAGCTTTGCGTACCTGGCGGCAGACCTCAATACCACTCAGTGCAGGAATCATCCAGTCAACGATGAGCAGGTCATACTCGTTGATCAGAGCCATGTCAAGCCCGCTTTTGCCGTCGTAGGCAACGTCTACGGCAAAGTACTCTTCTTCAAGTCCATCGCGGAGGAATCCGGCTATTCCCGGCTCATCTTCAATAATAAGAAGTCTCATGTGCTGAATTTTTTTTGCAATATTAGTCGTTGTCACCATCTTTTGTTTCAGAGCTCTTGCTCTGAGCCAACACTTCACCGAGAACCGCTTTTTCACTTTTCTGGTTGTTGCCGGCAATTTCCTGAATGGTCAATGAAGCACTCTTGACCATGATACCGCTTTTTTCGAGTTGTTCAATGAGGAGTTTCGGCGTGGTTTTTGTAACCAGCGCAACGGTTTCAAGCGATGATGATTCAAGGAGTTGTGTCGCAATTTTTCCGGTCTGCTTTTCTCCACCCTCTTTTCCATCGTTATCTTCACCGAAAATTGGTAAAAGAGAGGCTACGGTGATGATGAGTGCCGCAACAATGATTCCCAATGCCGGCTTTTTTGAGAAATAGGTGGTGAACTGTTTCCAGTTTGAGCTGAGGTGAAGAAGAACTCCGGCAATAAGAAGCCAGCTCAGCCATTTGTGAACAGGCTCTATGATGCCAAGTTCCAAATCAAAAAAAATCAAAAGACCGGTGACTGCAGAGATGGTAAATGCCCCCACTGCAAGAGGGGTTGCCCAGAATTTAATCGTTTGTGCCATGGTGTCGTTAATGATTTGTAAGTCGTTATCAGGTTGATTTTTTATTCTAACAGGCTTATAATGTAGCTTGGTCTTTCTTAAAGGAGTATGAGAAGAAGCTTAATTTTTACTTAAAATCAGGCAAGCCTCTTTTGTTGCCATTGTTGTGCGCCGGAAGATTATGAAAAAACTGCTTTTGAAATGAGTCGATATATGCGCAATTTCGTTGAATGGTGCGTGGCTATTGCTTGACATCACTCTTTTAACATTACATCCATGCATTTTGATCATGATACTCTACGGATTCGGGAAGGCGAGCGCGTCAATCTCGACAAGTGTCCGACGCTTGTTGAGCCGGTTTACTGTTCAAAAAAAGAGTATAAAGAGCTGCTTGCCGATCATGTTGTGCAGTTGAGCAAACTGCAGCAGGTGCATTATGCTGATAACCGCTACGCATTGTTGCTGATTTTTCAGGCAATGGATGCGGCCGGTAAAGATGGCGTCATTCGTCATGTGATGTCGGGCGTGAACCCTCAGGGGTGCCAGGTCTTCAGTTTCAAGCATCCTTCTGCACAGGAGCTTGATCATGATTTTCTCTGGAGAAGCAATCGTTCACTTCCGTCACGGGGCCATATTGGCATCTTCAACCGCTCCTATTATGAGGAGGTGCTTATTGTTCGTGTGCATCCTGAAATACTCGCAGTGCAGGGTATTCCGGATGAGCTGATCAATGGCGGAAAAGTTTGGGAACACCGATATCAGTCGATTGTCGATATGGAAAATCATCTCCATCGCAACGGGACAAGGATTGTTAAGTTTTTTCTTCACCTGTCGAAAGAGGAGCAGCGAAAAAGGTTTCTCGATCGGATAGATGCTCCGGCAAAGAACTGGAAATTCAGTGTGGCTGATGTTGAAGAGCGTAAGTACTGGACACAATATATGCGTGCTTATGAGGCATGTCTCGGTGCAACAAGCAGCAAACATGCGCCCTGGTACGTTGTTCCGGCTGATGACAAACAAAACGCCCGGTTGATTGTGTCACAAATCATTTTTCATACCCTCAGCTCTCTCGGTCTATCATATCCGAAAGCCTCTGTGCAGCGCCATAAGGAGCTGGCTGATATCCGCAAGCGGTTGATGGAAGAGGGTGGCTGACAGCCTCTTGTCAGATCCGTACCGGGATTCCCCTCTCCCGCAAGTACTCCTTTGCTTCAAGGATTGAGTGCTGCCGGAAGTGGAAGATTGATGCGGCAAGTGCTGCGTCAGCGTGCCCTTTGGTAAATCCGTCATAGAGGTGCTCAAGATTCCCTGCGCCTCCGGATGCAATGACGGGAATATGCACGGAGGTTGATACTCTGCTGAGAATCTCGTTGTCATATCCCTCTTTTGTGCCATCACGATCCATGCTGGTCAGAAGAATTTCACCGGCACCAAGTTCCTGGACTTTATGAGCCCATTCGAGAGCTTCGTAGCAGGTCACATTTTTCCCTGAATGTGTGTAGACGAGGTAGTCATCTCCTGCTTTTTTGATATCGATGGCAACCACAACGGCCTGCGAGCCATATTTTTCTGCAATTCTCGAAATCAGGAAGGGGTCGTTGACCGCTGCGGTATTGACTGAAACCTTGTCGGCACCGTGCAGAAAGACCTCCCGGGCCCGTTCAACCGAACTGATCCCGCCGCCGACAGTGAGGGGAATAAAGACCTCTCCGGAGACTTTGAGTACCTCTTCAAGTGTTGTTTTGCGCGACTCAAGTGATGCTGAAATATCAAGAAAAACAAGCTCATCGGCCAGTTCATTGTTGTAGAAACGTGCCTGCTCAAGGATGGAGCCAGCATCTCTCAATCCTTCAAAGTTTATTCCTTTTACCACCCTGCCGTCGCGAACATCGAGACAGGGTATGATTCGCTTGGCTAACATTGATGTAGAGTGATGAAAATTCGTTATTGAAAGTTGTGACACAAGAAATCAATAAAGTTTGAACTCTGCAACAACTCTGTGCATTTTTTATGGATGCAGAAAATGTCAAGAGCATGCGGCTCTGTTTTTTTATCTTTATAATAGGAGCATGACTCAAAACAGCGCAATAGCTATAAGTATTTTAAGTGTGATTATTTGTTTCGGCAACAGGAATTCGATGAAATGGCAATCAAATCAAGCCCTCAAGTAATCTACTGTGGTGGTCCTGGTGATATTGCGGGCACGATGCGTAGTTGGCTCTCTGGCAAGCAAGATGCATCAGAGGTCTCAGACACCTATTCGGGCCAGTTTTTTGACCAGATGAAGGCACGGGGCCTTTCAGCGTTAGTGATTTCTACACATGCACGCAAAGAGGTACTGGTTGAAGGGCTCATTACGATAGAGCACCGACCAAATAAGGCTGTCGGTAGATCGGGTCTCGCTTATAAACTGGTCTATATGTCGCATTGGTTGGGTGTTCTTGTGACTCTGTTGCATCTTCGTCCACGTGTTGTTGTGATTTCAGATCTGGAGCATTGGTGGTTGCTGGCAATTCCTGCAATGGTTGGTATTACAGTTGTCCCCGATTTGCAGTGCACCTTTTGGCCGCGTGGTTATCGATTTCCTTTATTGTATGAGCGTATTCTGCAGGGTTTGAATGGCTGGTTTTGGAGAAAAATTCCAATTGCGACCATCTGTATTTCACCGGAGTGCGAACGACAGGTATATGAGATGGCCTCTGGTCAGGTCAGTGGTACTCTGCTGCAGGCGCGCAGTTCGTATCAGCGTGCTCAGTTTGCAGGGATTACCCTTCCCGACTGGAATGCTGATTCATTCAGGTTAATGTTTGCTGGACGCGTAGAGCGCAACAAGGGAGTTTTTGACTTGCTAGATGTGATGGTGGGTTTGCTTGCCGATAACCATCGCAGAGTATCGCTAGAAATTTGTGGTGGCGGTTCAGCGTTGATTATGCTTAAAAGGGAGGTCGTTCGACGAGGATTGGGACATTGTATTCAGGTTCCTGGCCAGTTGAGCAGCGTTGAGATGCGTGCAGCCTATGAGCGCTGCCATCTGGTTGTTGTGCCGACGAAGGCTGATTTTCCTGAGGGGTTGAATCGTGTGGTGGTTGAAGGTGTCTTGTCGGGGCGGCCGGTCGTTGCAACGGTCGTATGCCCTGCAGTTGACGTCTTGCCATGTTCAGTAATTTCTGTCGAATGTGGTGACCTGCTGGCAATGGTTGCGGCTATTAAACGTTTTGCCAGTGATAAAAATTACTATGAGTCGATCCGTAGAAACTGTGGCGCTGAGTCCGAGCAGTTTTATGATCGTGACAAGAGTTGGGGCGCAGCACTTGGTCGTGCACTTGATTTGGCGCTGCAATAAGTATTTTACTCTATCATATTCAACGAAGAGCCCATTTTGGAAAAAATGCCCAATAGTTGATCTTTTTTCCACAGATAAATGGCCCACAAAATCACAAAAAACTCTATAAAACCTGCATCCCATGGAAAATAATGAGCTATAGTTACAGGCTTGTTCATATCAGCAAAAGGAGCCAGGATGAGTACATAGCCAGCAATGGTGTCGAGTAGCGTATGAATCAATCCATTCAACGTGAAGATAAAAGCGAGAGCCGTAATGAATCCTCGCTTAAAGTCAAGAAGCAGCGCAAAGAGCGAAAAAAACAAGAGCGTCAGCCAGAAAAAGGGAAAGTGAGTGAAGAATTGGTGATGGTGATGTTTTCCGTGATCAATAATGTAATAGATAAAATCAAGGTCAGGAGCAATTGCGCCGAACATGCCCCAGCCGATAAACGTTTTCGCCGTTACCTTTCGTTTTTCAAACTTTTTAACAAAGAGTTTAGAGGAAATATAACCGGCAGGCAGATGGGCGAAATGCATTTTTTTCAATAATAATATGTGAGTTAGCTTTTCGTATAATTTAATGGAAAATAGGATTTATTGTACTGCACAGTTAAATTTTAACGGTTTTTTTTGCGTTCCTTTATAGGGCGAAGTGTTTTTTTGCGCATTTGACGCGGCGTGATACGCTTTTCTATCTCCTGCTCGTTCTTCAACCTGCCGACTAACGCTGAATCTGTCAGAACTTCTTTCTTCTTGATTTGATCAAGGTGAACTTACAGCCATATCCAGGGTGCTACGAGGCGGACTACACGACGTAACCCGTTCTTGTATCGGTAAGACTTGTTTTGATAGTCAACGTTCAGGCGACCACCAAATCCTGCGATATTGGGTTGAATACGAAATCTCGGAACGACACAGCCAGACTTATTTACAGCTTTTAACAATTTGAAAAAATACCGCTCTGGACTTCCGATAAGCTCAGTTTTTAAAAGCTCGAAACTGTCTCGTATATAGTGCTCATAGCCTGTGTTTGACCAGGAAAAAACGCGAAGATCCATCCATTCGTTGGCTCCAAATTGATCACCGATCATGGGTACATGGCGCAGATCACAATAGATATTGTAGTCTGATGGGGCGGTATCAATCAGTTGGCTTAAATTGAGTACACGAAGTCGTCCGGTTACCTTCCAAACTAAATCTTCAGGGCGTAAAAGAGTAGAATGGGTGATTCCATAATCAATCAGCTTAAATTCTCCATATCCCTTGCCGAATTCCGGGGGATGATCGTTTCCCTGAAACTTGATCAGCTCAACCTTTTTTTTGTGTGGCACCTTACTGGCGACGGCTTCTAATGCAGAGAGATCAGAGTCAGAGTTATCAATAAAGATTATTTTTTCTAAGAGATCATCCGGCATGGTCAAATAAAAACGAAGAGCTTCACAGTAATCGGCAAGTCTTAACTTTGCATCATTTCTGGCTAACTCGGGAGCTCCAGACGGCGGTGTTATAGTCGCAGTCATAAGAAGAGCGACAGGCTTTCTTGTATTGTATTTGCGAATCATCATAAGTTTATTTATCCATTTGATTTATTCTACGATCACAGCGGTAACATTGCAATGTACCTTGTGGATTGTAATTGGTTTCTAAAATGAATTATACCATATTAACAGCGCTTTTGGGACGTAGTTGAAACCTCTTGCGTATCTATTCTTAAAGGTTTTGCAATAACTTTAAATATGCATTAAACTGAGTGTTTAAGTAATAAACTCAGTTCTTGTAATCGACTTAAATCATCTTGTAATAACTGTGGTTTGGATAAATTCATCATTCTGCAAAAATTATCAATTCGATAGCGCCAGTCGTGATGCGTTACAACTTGGTAGATATTGGTGCGACGTTGTTCTTCGAGGCTATCATTGTGCGATAACAGGGTAACTAACTCATCACTCGCTATCTTCGGGTTTTCGGATAATTCAATTGTTGCTTTTGGCCAAAAAAGCATTTCGTCTGCCATACGGGATACTGGTCTACGCCCGGCGACAATGCATCCTGACAGAAGTGATTCTAACCATCTGCTTGTTACCATCATAGAGCGGGGTCGATTCCCTTGTGGCTCCACAAAAAGATGGAACGCAAGAGAGATTCGTGTGCGATGAAGTAACTTAAAGAGCATGCCACGTTCAAGATGGACAGATTGACCGGTTATATTGCCAAGAGGAGAGTGAAGGTAAAGATAGGGTGATTCAGTACTGTGGAATCGTTGAGAAAACTGATTATGATAACTTGCTGGTGTCCGCCCGAAGCTTATAATATCAATTTCCCTTAACCTGGATTCTCTTGGAGCCCAGGTTAAACTGTCAGTCCCTTGATACAGTTGATGAACAGGAATTTCAAATCGAGATTTTGGAAATTCAACATCTTCATGAGCGGTAACCGTTATAGCATCAAAAAGAGCGGTTTCCTTGGGAAATCCTGTTTTAAAATAAGAATCGGTTACAAATCCGTAAATTTTGTCAAATTTTTTGCGACATCCAGGTATTGAATTTATCAAACCGAGATCGCCTGGCCCCCTCGCCACAACGATAAGAACATCACCACCATTTGTAGGTAAAGACTCATAAATATAATGGTTCCTGCGGATGAGGCGGGCAGGCCATTTGTCTGGAATTAGCTTAGGTGATAGTATTTCTGCATTAAAATAGCGTGAAAAAAGTTCTGCTAACTCATCAATAGCGACCCATCCAGCATGAGGAGATGAAAGCCCGGCGTAAAGTACAGATGTTTTCATAATATGAGCAATTCCATAAGGGACGTAAGAAGAAGAGGCATATTTTCTCTGTTCAATGTTCTAAAAGTATATCGTAAATATTTTTAATAGCAAAAGCCTTTGCACTCCAGGAAAATTCTTTTGCCCGCTTTATCGCTTTCATTGACATATCATAGCGCAGGGCATTATTTTGAACCAGTTTTGTTATACATTCCTTTAATTCACTTACTACAACGTTCCTCGAAACAGGGTCGATTTTAAAACCAGTCTCTTGAGTGACATATTCTGCAATCCCGCCATTATTAATCACAATACAAGGAAGCCCGTTAGCCATAGCTTCCAATACTACGGCACCTCCAAATTCACGGACTGAGGGAAAACAGAAAAGATCACTATTTCTGTAATAGCTCACAGTTTTCTGCTGCTCTACCCACCCGGTAAAATGTACTTTTTCGTCAAGATGCATTGTATGAACCTGATTTTGCAGGCTGTTTCGTTCAGGTCCGTCACCAACAATAGTGAGTTTTATTTTCTCCTGTATCGATTGCTCCAGTTTACTTATGGCTTCGATGAGAATATCTGCGCCTTTGTAAGGTACAAGGCGTCCAACAAAGAGAAGATTAATTTTTGCAGTATTGCTCTCATCAATTTTATTGTCTTTCGTTTCGTTGTTTATAAATGATTCATCAATTCCGTTTTCATAAAACAACTCAATATTTTCATTTTTAATAGTAAAGAGACTTTTTATAAGGTTCATGGTATAGGTAGAGCCAGAAAGAATGTAATTGGCTTTTTCGTACGTTTCTCTATAACCCGGAATAATGTATCGGCCTATTAAACGAAGAAAGTTAAAATATGAGAACTCTTGACGTGCTACAGCTTGAAATCCTTTTGGAAAAGGTACCCCGCCATTTACCGGTCCAAGAATAAATGGTGTTTTTTTACACGATTTAATAGCCTTTACAGGGTAACGAGGCAGAATAGGGGTCAAGGCGTGGACAATATCGTACTGGCCATTAAGGATTAATTTGTTAAACTTTGAGTAGACCTTATGATTAAACTCCGCATAAATCGGATAGGTGAGAGCATTGTATAATGGCCAAATAATCTTGCCGTTTATCTTGCTCAATTTTTCGGCAATATTGTAATACCTTGTTATGAATTTGCTTTCTGTGATGTATACAATGTCTCTTCCAGGATGAGCTTTTTCCAACGCGGCTTTGTTCCTCTCATGAGTAACAAGTGTTGTATCTACAAGCAGGCTGATGTGTTTATAGAATGAGTATCCCACAAGAGGTACCGA
>CAIXCO010000139.1 GCA_903917955.1 uncultured Chlorobiaceae bacterium
TGACACAGGAAGCCGTAGCTCTGAAAATCGGGACAACCAAAAGTGCGATCTCCAGACTGGAATCCGGGAGCAAACATGCCCCATCCATCGCTACGCTTATGAGATATGCTGAGGCTGTAGGCTGCGAACTGGAAATCAAACTAAATCCAAAACAGCAATCGCAAAAGATCTGACCCTGTCAATAATCATTTTGAGACGGGGAGGGATGCCTTGGTAATATTACTCTGTGAGCAAATACATGAAATCTACAGTGCGTGTTCAGGGAACAGCGGTCAGCATCGTCAGCAGTAGCAACGATGGTTTTAATTGTGGCGAATTTGCCATTATTAAAAGCAATGTGGGGCTCAACAGCGACACAATCAGCGTCATTTTCTTCCATCATGACATAGCCGTTGAGATTGGTATGTGGAACAGCCAAGATTCTAAAACCTTCGAATTCGAGAGGTTTAGAACTGAAGCAGGCGGCGACCGTCTGAAACGGCTCAACCAGATCGCTATCCGTCAGATGCAAACCCTCACGGTAGCAACCTTTCGTTCACTTCCGATTGTAGCGGGAAAGGAGGGGAAGGCATGAGCGCAGAGGTGAAACCCGGTTACAAGCTGACTGAGGTGGGGGTTATTCCAGAGGAGTGGAAAATAGTTCGAATTGGCGATGTTACAGATATTCATATCGGCAGGGATCTGATTGAAGACCGTTTTTCCCAATTTTTTGATTCTACTTATAAATTTCCTGTTTATTCAAATACTGTTGAGGAACAAGGGTTTTATGGATTTTATTCCTTGCCTGAATATGAAGGGGATAGTGTCACTGTTGTTGGCCGAGGAGTAGGGCTTGGCAGGGCATTTGCACGGCTTGGTGGTTATGGGGCTATAGGACGGTTACTTGTATTGTTTCCTTCATCAAGAGTTGATGCACGTTTTCTTGCCACATACATAAATCAAAGAGTAAAGATTTTTATTGAAACAGGTGGAATTCCTCAGCTTACAGGTAGTCAGATAGCAAAGTACAATGTAGTTCTACCCTCTATCTCAGAACAACGTGCCATCGCTGGTGCATTGAGTGATGTGGATGCGCTGCTGGAGGGGTTGGAGTGGCTCATCACCAAAAAGCGCAACATCAAGCAGGCTGCCATGCAGCAACTCCTCACCGGCAAAACCCGCCTCCCCGGTTTCAGCGGCGAATGGGAGGTGAAACGGTTAGGGGATGTCGGGGCTTTCTTGAAGGGGAGCGGAGTCAGGAAGGACGAAGCAAAAAGCGGCAGCCTGCCATGTATTCGTTACGGAGAAATTTATACGCATCACAACGACTATATCAAACAGTTCAATTCCTGGATTTCAGTAGAGGTTGCTGAAACTGCAACTCGTTTGAAACAAGGTGACTTGTTGTTTGCTGGTTCTGGAGAAACCAAGGAGGATATCGGCAAGTGCGTTGCTTTTGTTGATAATTGCGAGGCGTATGCGGGTGGAGATACCGTGATTCTTCGGCTTGCTGCTGCAAATGCGATGTTTATGGGATACTACTGCAATACGGCATCCTTCAATGCACAGAAAGCGAGTAAGGGGCAGGGTGACGCTGTGGTGCATATCAGCGCGGCAGCCCTATCAAGTATTGAAATCACTCTACCAGAGCTCCCAGAGCAAACCGCCATCGCCGCACTCCTCTCCGATATGGACGCCGAGCTTGCCGCCCTCGAAAAGCGCCGCGAGAAAACCCATAACCTCAAACAGGCCATGATGCAGGAACTCTTAACCGGAAAAACGCGACTGATATGATGATTCGCACATTGAAGATTGATGGCTTCAAGTCCATCTACTCAGAGAGTATTTCACTGGGCAGGGTTAACTGCTTCATTGGTGCAAACGGGGCAGGTAAGAGCAATATTCTCGAAGCTCTTGGCGTGCTTGGTGCGGCAGCCAACGGAGTCGTTGATGATGAAAGCTTGCTTCGGCGTGGAGTCAGGGCTGGCTTGCCTCGCCTCTATAAAAGCTCGTTTGCTTCCAAATCTACGCCCCCTCAAATTTTGATTTCGGCGGAGGGTGAAGCGAATGAAATCTATCGGGTCTCCCTGCTGAACCCGCTTGATGCACCTGAGCCAGCCTGGTCGTACAAAACCGAATTTTTAACCGATGGTGAACACGAGTTTGTTTCCCGTGGTGTGCGCAACATGAGGATAAACCTCAACAAGCAAGCCGGATTGGCTGCCTTGAAGCTTGTTGACCTGGAACCTGGCAATATTGCTGCTCAGTTGTTGCAGCGTTTACAAGAGTTTGCCATCTACTGCCCCAACACTCCGACTTTGCGGGGTATCGCGCCGGATATGCAGTCGCGTGCTCTTGTCGGATTGAACGGCGGACAACTTGCTGAAGGATTTGCTACTTTACGCAAAAACTTGAGCGATGCAGAGGGCGATACAACGGAGGTGCTTGATCAGGTACTTGAATTGATTGACTGGGTCTCCGACATCCAGGTCACCAGCCACGGTGCAGCTTTGCTCTCGCCCAACGTACCGCGCACAAAGTTGATGCTGAAATTTACTGACCGCTTTATGAACAGCAGCCGCAACGAGCTGACGGCTTACGATGCCAGTGAAGGAGCGCTTTACGTTATCTTCTGCGCCTTGCTCTGCCTTCTGCCGCAAGTGCCTCGATTGTTGGCTATTGACAATCTGGATCAGGCACTTAACCCCCGATTACTGACGAAGCTCACCTCCCGTTTGTCTGGCTGGCTGCGCCATAATGATCCCGAACGTCAATTATTGTTTACGGCGCACAATCCCGCAGTGCTTGATGGACTGGACTTGGCCGATCCCGAGGTGCGATTGTTTGCCGTGGAGCGTAACAGCGATGGTATGACTTGTGTCAGGCAGATAATATTGACCCCGGAACTGGCATCTTTGAATCAGCAATACCCCTTGTCGCGTCTGTGGGCAATGGGGAATCTTGGAGCGGTGCCGAATGTCTGATCAACTGCGTATTGCCTTGGTGGCTGAAGGCCCAACCGACTATGAAATCATCTTGGCTGCCTTGAATGCGATTCTGCTTCGTCCGTTTATCATGACGCAGTTACAACCTGAAGCAACACGCCCCACAATGGGCACTGGTTGGTGCGGTGTACGAAAATGGTGCCATGATACCCGTTTGCGCTGTTCCGAAATGAACGGCATCGATTATACCCTTGCCGGTTTTGACCTGCTCGTCATTCATCTTGATCTTGATGTGGCAGGCATGTCCTACGCCGACTGTAGCCCGGAGGTTGAATTGATGGCAAGAGATTGGCAGTGGGAAAGTTTGCCTTGTCCTGAACAACCCTGCCCGCCGATCAGCGCAACCCGTGACCAGATTGATGCGGTACTGAAAAGTTGGCTTGGGGGGCATCTGCCGATGCATAAAACTCTCCATTGCCTGCCCGCCCAATCTTCAGGCACATGGCTTGCTGCCGCCATTTTGCCCCCTGCACATGCGCTTCTGGTAAGAGCTGAGTGCGATGCCAGCGTGGAGAGGAGACTTGAGCTGCTTCCCAAGAAAGAGCGTATCAAAAAGAAAGTTATGGAATATCGAAAACATGCCCCAAGCATTACCTCTCAATGGGAGCTGGTCAAGCAGATATGCACTCAGGCGGTGAGCTTTGAGCAAGCCGTACTGGCTACAGTCAAATTAGGAGAATCAACGTGACTGTTTTGCTGATCGACCTTGACAACAATAACTTCTGTCACAATAAAGGTGTTTATGCCTAACCAACCTCGCTCCGAGCGCAGGACGCAAAACCGCGTCATCTCCATGTTTCAGAATGAGCTTGGCTACCGCTACCTTGGCGAGTGGAGCAAACGCGAAAACAATCGCCCCATTGAAACAGCGCTGCTTCGCGAGAACCTTGTGGCGCGGGGTTACTCTGCCGCCCATATCTCCGCTGCATTGCAAAAGCTCGAAACGGCGGCTGACAGCACAGGAGTAACGCTATACCAGGCCAATCTTCGCACCTACCAGTTGTTGCGCTATGGCGTGCCGGTGCAGGTTGCTGCCGGGCAGGCGCACGAAACGGTTCACCTGATCGACTGGTCGAACCCCGACAGGAACGACTTTGCCCTTGCCGAAGAGGTGACGCTCAAGGGCGGCTACGAGCGACGCCCCGACATTGTGCTTTATCTCAACGGTATTGCCATTGCCGTGATTGAGCTCAAGCGCAGTTCGGTGGAGATAGCCGACGGCGTGCGGCAGATTTTTTCCAATCAGGAGGAGATTTTCAACAAGGGCTTTTTCAGCACGGTGCAATTAGTGATGGCGGGCAGCGATTCGCAGGGGCTTCGTTATGGTACTACCGGCACGCCCGAGCAGTTCTTTGTTGCGTGGAAGGAGCGGGCTACAGGCTCGGCTGATAAGCCACCAGCGGCAGGGACATTGCTTGACCGCCCTCTGGCGCAGTTGTGCAACAAGGAGCGGCTGCTCGATCTGATTCACAACTTTATCATCTTTGATGCCGGACGAAAGAAGGTGCCTCGCCCGCATCAGTTTGAGGGCGTGAAGGCGGCTCAGGAGCGCATTGCCAAGCGTGAAGGGGGCGTTATCTGGCACACCCAGGGGAGCGGCAAGAGCATTTTGATGGTGCTGATTGCCAAGTGGCTGCTTGAAAACGATCCGGAGGCGCGTATCCTCGTCATCACCGACCGCGATGAGCTCGATAAACAGATTGCCGGGGTGATGCGTAACGCCGGGGTGATTGGCGATAATGCACCCTCACCGCGCATCACCTCGCGGGCGGATTTTGTGGCCAAGCTGGGTGCAACCACTCCGCGTATGCTCTGTGCGCTGATTCACAAGTTTGATAGTGCTGACCTCAAGGGCCCGGCACCGGCGGTTCATGGTCGCTTCTATGTATTTGTGGATGAGTGCCACCGCACCCAGGGCGGTGAGATGAACAAGCAGATGAAACGCTGGCTGGAAGGGGCAATCTTCATTGGCTTTACCGGCACTCCGCTCTTGCGCAAAGACAAGCTGAAGCTGATGACTCGTGACATTTTCGGCACCTATATCCATACCTACAAGTTCCATGAGGGGGTGGCGGATGGTGTCATTCTCGACTTGAAGTATGAGGCCCGCGACGTGCCGCAGCGCCTCACCTCCCCGACGGCCATCGATCAGTGGTTCGAGAGGGCGACAAAAAACCTTAACAACTTCCAGAAGGCTATTTTGCGGAAGCGCTGGGCAACGATGGAGGAGTTGATGAGTTCGGGGGAGCGCAAGCAGCGTATCATCGCCAGTATCATTGAGGATTTCAGACTCAAGCCTCGCCTGAACAATGATCGTGGCACGGCAATGCTTGTTGTCGCCTCAATTTACGATGCCTGCCACTATTTCAGGCTCTTTCAGAACACCTTTTTTGGTATCCACTGTGGCATTATCACCTCCTTTGAACCGAACGCCAGCGCGATTTCAAGGGAACCACGGCAGAGTGACGAGCGGTACAAGTTCGATACCTACACGAAGTATCTGCTCAAAAAGGGGCAGACGACCCGGCAATACGAAGAGGAGGCAAAGCGGCGTTTCATTGAAGAGCCAGCGAACATGAAGCTTCTGATTGTGGTGGGCAAACTGCTGACCGGCTTTGATGCGCCGAGCTGTACCTATATTTATCTCGACAATGAACTCTGTGACCACAACCTCTTTCAGGCGGTCTGCCGCACCAACCGCCTCGATGGTGACGACAAGGAGTATGGCCACATTGTGGACTTCAAGGGGCTTTTCGGTGACGTGCAGCAGGCCATAGCGGTCTACAGCTCCGATGAGCTTGACCTCGATGCGGGGAACGGAGGCGACAACAACGTCCATATCAAGAACTGGCTGCAAGAGGGCAAAAAGCAGCTCGACGCCGCACGTGAAGCGCTGCACTATCTCTGTGAACCGGTGCCGTTGCCACGGGAGGTTGAGCACTATCTCTCTTATTTCTGCGGTGATGCGGCCAACCCGAATGCGCTTGACGAGACGGAGCCGTTGCGCGTTTCGTTCTACAAAATGGTGGCGATATTCGCCCGTGCCTACGCAGAGATTGCCCAGGAGCTGACTGAGGCGGGCTACACTGCTCTTGAGGCTGATGCCTTGCCAAAGGAGGTCGAGTTCTACGTTGAGATACGGGCGGCCATCAAAAAGCACTCCGGTGAGGAGCTCGACATCAAGCCGTATGAGGCAGACATGCGCCACCTCATCAACACCTATATTCAGGCCGATGCAGCCGTGGAGCTGGGAGAACTGGGCGAGATGTCGCTTACCGAGCTGATTATCCAGACCGGTATCCACGACGCCATTGCCAAAAAGCTCAATGAGAAGGGGAAGCTGTCGAAGAAGGCCATTTCAGAAGGAATCATCAACAACATCCGCAAGACTATCATCCGCGACCAATTGACTGACCCCCGCTTTTATGTGGAGATGTCGCAGTTGCTTGATGACCTGATCAAGCAAAGCAGGGCGGAGAGGGCAGCCTATGAGGAGTTTCTGCGCAATGCCGAGGCGCTGGTAAAGAGGCTTGCCGCAAAGCGTTCTGGTGAAGGTGTGCCCGCGATGCTGCATGGCAAGCCGGAGGCGGTCGTGCTCTACAACAACCTCAGCACTCTTGATGCAACACGGTTTCGCTATCCAACGGATGATGATGACAAGGCTGCCCTCGCCCTGAAACTTGATTTGACTGTGCGCGAAAGTGCCCCAGCCGGATGGAAAGGGGATCAGCCCCGGGAGACTCAGGTGCTCAATGCCCTCTATCCGCTGCTCGACAAGGATCCGGAGGCCACCAAAGCGCTCTTCGAAATCATCAAAAAGCAGCCGGGGTACCAGTGATCGAAATTATCCAACTGGGTGACATTGTCATCGCTTTTTCGTGCAAGGCGGTCAAGAACGTGCATCTTTCGGTGCATCCTCCGGCAGGTCATGTGACACTGGTTGCTCCCAACGGCACGCGATTAGAGGTGGCTCGCGCCTATGCCATTTCGAAGCTTGGATGGGTACGGCAGCAGCAGCAGAAACTCAGCAATCAGGCCCGCGAAACCCCTCGCCAGTTCATTGAGCGCGAAAGCCACTACCTTTGGGGGCGGCGCTATCTGATGACGGTACAGTATCTCGATGCCAAACCCTGCATCGTACTCGGCCACAAACAGTTAACCCTCTGCGTCCGACCTGGCAGTGATGCCCTCAAACGGGCTCAGGTGCTGCACAATTGGCACAAATCCCTTCTGCACAGGCAGGTGCCACCCCTGATACGGAAGTGGGAGAAAAAACTTGGCGTCACCGTTACCGGCTATTTTCTTCAGAGAATGAAGACCAAATGGGGGAGCTGCAACCATGCTGCGCGTCATATCCGCATCAATACCGAACTGGTGAAAAAGCCAAAACACCTGCTGGAGTATCTCATTGTTCATGAAATGGTGCACCTGCTGGAGCCATCGCACAGTGAACGCTTTGCAGCACTGTTTGGCGAGCACTATCCCGCCTGGCGCGAAGCCCGTGCCGAACTCAACGAATTGCCTCTGACGGCGGAGTCATGGGGGAGATGATTGGGTATAGAATCTTGCCAAAAGAGAGCGAGCACAAATTGCGCTCTTGTTCTTCCCTGTACATCATCCTCCATCATTTCCCGAACAGCATATTATACGAAAATCTTCAGTTCTCAAAACGCACATTCAGTACCCATTTTTCAGAATTGAGCATTCTTTACAAGAACCAGCTCACCCCATTCTGCTATGACCCTGCTGAACTCCTCCTGGAATGCCGGTTTGCGGAGGTTCTCACCCTTGACCTTGCCGGCAAACACTTTCCATCGGGCTTCATCCTTCATGACATCCAGCAGCAGAGAGCGAACTTTAAGCATAACCAGGGCCAGTCTGGCATACTCCTTGCGAGGTGCATTATTGTTCAGTTGAACCAGGCCGGAGAGGTAGTAGGTCAGAATCTGTTCCGGAAAACGTTCTTCGAGTTGTTTCGCTATAAGCAACGCTTCACCTGAATCACCGACATGACAGGGATAGTTGCTCTTGAGCAGGAGTGCCAATGCCTCTTCGTATTCCTCACGCTCCATTCGTATCTTGAGCTGTTCCGACGCCCATGATGTATCGAACTGCTCAACTATTTTTGGTTCAAAGAGCAGCCACTCTTCGGCAGTGCACATTTGTTGAAAGCTCTTGTATTTTTCCAGGGTAAGATGATCGACCGCTTGCTCGAACTGGATGGCAAGATAGTACTCCCTGTTCCCATCCTCAAGGGCCCGGTCGGAGAGGAATGTTCGCAATTCATCCATCCGCCCCATCCCATTTTTCATCCCCTTTTCGGCAATCGAAAGAGCTTCCTTGCGGTTTCCTTCATCCCAGTAAAATGTGGCCAGATCATGGTAGTCGTTACCGTATTTCATTTTTTTCTGCCGCAGTTCCAGATACTTCTTCCGGTCACCCAGTTTGCGGTAGATCTTTCGAGCATGATCGGTGGGCCAATCCTTGTTCATCGCTTCCAGCATCTCTGCCAGATTGAGCCAGTCTTCATCACTCAGGCAAGTGGCATAAGCCAGATCATAGAGCGAATCATCCATGCCAGCATTGCCGCTGTCGATGAAGGGTTCTACTTCATCAAGGAGTTTCCGGCGAACCTCTTCTTCAACCGTTGAGTTTTCCAGTATCTTCTGGATTTCCTGCATCAGATCGGTAACACCATCCTCTTTGTCATAATCACCGCCACCATATTCATCGAGATCATACAGGTCAGAATAGAGCTCCCGCCAAAGTGCCATGACTATTTCGCCCTCCGAACGGCTTTTCTGTTCAGGGGAGAGAGAGAGGTGTTTCTTCAAATAGTTAAAGCATTCAAGGTGTACATCAGGTTGATTTTCGGCAAGCTTTACAATCAATTCAATCAGCATCTTTGGCTTGGCCGCCTCCAGTAACTCGATCAGTGAGTCAGTATTGGTCTTCTTTTTTGCCATATCGGTTCTTCTTCAGACTGTTATAAAAAGATCAATCACCATTATCCCACATATCCTTGTAGATGTACACATATTCACGTGTGGCGACAGGATCGATTGTGTAATAATAGCAACAGAGTTTTTTGAAGAGCAGCATGTTCTCGTCAAAACAAAAATCAAGAATCCCGTCAACGAACTGCCTTTGACGGCGGATTTATGAAACAGATTTTTGCCGTCAGACTAAAATTTTGCCATTTTTTACGTTATATTTCAGACTGACAATATCGATCAACTGTGAATATTATAAAGGGAAGGGGAATAATCAATGAGTAATTATGTCTGGGATTCACATCTGCCGTATTCTGATTATTTGCAGGCAAAGAGTTTTGTCAGCAATGTGAAATCGGCAACGAGTGATGCTGCCAGAAAGATTTCAATAGACATTTCATGTCAGACTCGTGATGTTATCGCCTCAGATGAGTCGCTGCACCGCGAGAATATGGAGTTGTTCACAGCCTCGACTGATCAGACAGTCGGCGCCTTCAATGAAGGGTTTGAATGTTTTTCCTATAGCATGGATACCGGTTTCGAGCAGGTATCTTCAGGTATTTCTGAGCTGAACGCGCATTTTCACTGGGGTTTCAGCGCAGTGCTTGCATCGCTCGGTCATACAAATGACGCTTTGTCAGATCTTGTAAAAATTGCCAAAACTCCGGTTCAGATCGCTGCATTTAATCACTTCGAGATTGCTCGCGACGCATTTCGTCAGGGGCTTTACCGTGAATGTTTCGACGAGCTCGACAAGGCGATTTTGGGTGATCACGCTTCCGAGGGATATAAACTTGAATGGCGCTTTCATCAGATGAAGGGGACGCTTCAGCTTGGTTTTGCTGATTGCGATATGTCGTTGTATGATCTTGCGAAAGCTGAGGAATCATTTCGTATTGCCGCTCGCTATGCCAAAAGCGATTATCCTCATGACGCCGCTCGAGCGTTTCTCTGTGCAGGTTGGGCAGCATACTGTCAGGGTAAGATGAAAGAAGCCCTTGCCCATACTGAGCAGGCAATGACCTTGCATCCTGAGATGGGTGAGATATTTTTTCAGGCATCAAAAGTACAGATGGCTCTTGGTGATGTAGAAAGTGCGTTTCCTCTGATTGCCAAAGCAATCGAACTTGATAGCTTTTATGCACTCAAAGCCGCCGGAGACGGGGATTTTCAGCCGCATGACGACAAGATGAGATGCTTTTTTGATGCATTGCGCAAAGAAAAATACAAGCAGTTAGTGCCAAAAGTGCAAGCTGTTCTTGATACAATCAAGGGATTTGAATTTGCGCCTGACACAGTGAACAGGTTGCAATTATTTTTGACGGAAGGGGCCAACTGGCCGCTTATGGATGTGTTGTATGTGGTACAGAATATGTATACACTCAAACATCTTCCGATTGTTGTGAGAGTAATGGCACCTGGCCAGCCAGTCAATTCAAAGGAAACCTACACAGAGGAAGAGACCTATTATGAAGATGTCGTAATCAAACCAGGCGGCCTCTTTAAAAAGGCGGTGACCGAGAAAGAAAAGAAAACTCGTATGGTCACGAAAACAAGGATTATTACAAAAAATGCACATGGTTCAGAGACTCTCTTTGAGTTTTGTCTGATACCAGCAGGCACGTTCAGGATGGGAGCAAAGAATGTCAAGATTGATAAAGATTTCTATTTGGGTCGCTATCCGGTTACTCAGCAGCAGTGGACGACTGTCATGAAAGATAACCCAAGTCATTTCAAGGGTGAACTTTTGCCAGTGGAAACAGTTTCCTATCATGATGTTCAAACCTTTCTTCAACATTTGAACTCACTCTCTGACAATCAGCACTATCGCTTGCCAAGTGAAGCCGAATGGGAGTATGCCTGCCAAGCAGGTTCCACTTCGGCATACCATTTTGGAGATGATGTCAGTTGTTTGGGAGAATATGCCTGGTACGACGGCAATTCTGGTAAAACGACTCATCCTGTAGGAGAGAAAAAGCCGAATGGATGGGGCTTGTTCGATATGGCGGGCAACGTTTGGGAATGGTGCACTGAATTGGAGGGTTCCGAAAGTATTCTTTGTGGCGGGAGCTGGTGTAACTCTGCGGAGCGCTGCCGGTCGGCTGATCGTATCAACGCCATCCACGAAAAGCGGTACAGTCGTATTGGCTTTCGTTCCATAAGCGCTTATCACCTTCTCAAGCACTTATCGCATTGTCATTTCGACGAACGAAGTGAGGAGAAATCTTACAGCATAATACTCAAGATTTTTCACTAACGCTCGAAATGACAGTGACAGGGCCGTATCAATATTGAGGTAAGTGGCAGCGAAAGAGGATGTGCTGCACACCTTAATGTTGATGTATCGTCTCGCCCCTCAAAAAACAGTCTCACCTTTCAAAAAAAAGCCTCGCCAGCTCTTTCCGCGTACTTGCCAGCAGCTCATGAACCGCGGACTCCTCCCTGTGAGTCAGTTCAGCTACCTCACTGATCGCCCGCTTTTCCTGCTCTACCATCCGGTAGACCTCCTGCTCTTCCGGGGCGAGTTTTGCAA
>CAIXCO010000140.1 GCA_903917955.1 uncultured Chlorobiaceae bacterium
AAAAGTGAGGAAAATAAAAATATATCGCATTGTTTGTTCTCCAGATAGAGTCTGATAATAATAAGATGGATCCGCATAAACCGCAGATTTTTGAATTGCAATCAAGATATACCCTCGTGCTGTGACTCCTCTGTCAAGCGCTCCACACGAATTAATTCCATAGTAAAAAGATCAGAGTCGTAATCCTTTTTAATATGTAAGGTCGTAGGTAAGTTCAGAAGACAACCTGCAATGAGATATCTCTTTTACGCAGCAGTAACGCTCCAATATAGATAACCATACGGCAACAATGCTATTACGTGCGGGAATTAAGGAGGGGAATCTGTATTTTTTTGTGACAGCAGCAGGTGCTGTTGCCCCGCTTAAGCTACCAACTGAAGGAAAAATGATTAGCCAGACGATGGTGAGTTGATGTTAAGGTTTCGCCTCAACCCCGGCAGCAAACAAGGCGAGTTGAGCATGACATTCGTCAGGTTTCGTTGCCGTCATGGTGGGTTCAAATGCACAATGCGCCTCTCCGATACAATAATCGGCATGAGGGTCACTCAGCCTTGCCAATACTCGCTTTATGGTTTCAGAACTCTGCCCTTCAAGAAACCGAGATGCGGAAGATGCAAGGTATTCCCTGCTGATTTCAAATGTAAGCCACTTCCGTTTGAGTGCCTCTGCGGTAAACCCAGTTGTCTTTGATCCACCAAAAATATCGAGCACGACGTCCTCCTCGTCGGTCAGCATTTTGATAAAAAAGGCGGGGAGCTCTGCCGGAAAACGCGCGGGATGGCTTTCAGAAACAAGTTACTTCAGCCATAGTATTCTCTTTTTATGGGCCGAGCTGGAGCTCGGCGCTCCCGGGTTGGCGCTCCCGGGCACGAAGTTAAAAAGATGCTGGTGCATCCTTGCTGCTTGAGCGAACATTTAAAAGGCACGGACTGCTCGAACGCGGACGAAGTAGTGGAACCTGTTAAAGCTGAGCTGAATGCCGTTGGAAAAGAGCTGAGCCCATGCACGCTCGGACGTGCTCATGGTTGAGCTCCAGTAGCCGGTGCCTGTAAAGCCGCCGACAATACTTTTTTGGAGATACAACTGCTTCAACTGCTCCCTGTTTGGCAAAAACCAGTCGCTGTAGCCGTTGCTGACCAGGCTATTGCATTTTTCCTGGGCGTCAGGCCAGATAAATCGCCCGTCAGAAACGCTGCCGGAAGAGCGGCCCGCGATGTCGGCCTTGGCGGCAATCAGGCCATGTTGACCGCTCTTTTCGACAAAAAAGACAATTCCGCCGCCGTAGTTGTCGCCAATTTTTGCCGCAGAGGAGAGCGCAGGAAGCACAAGCAGACACAATGCGGTGAGCAGAAAGGTCATCCAATGCTGTGTGACACTGGGTTTTGAAAGGAGTTTCATGATGGTTATTGACTTTTTTAAGGTTAAGGGAAGAGCACTTCAGAAACAAAAAACATTTTCCCTGAATTTAACAATTGTTACAAAACAACAAGAGCACTCATTTTTCAGTATTAACATGGGCGAAACCCTTTTTTCGGAAAGGCAACAGAAGCGGTGAAGTAAAGAATTGTCTTGGTATAATTGATAAAAATACTCTAACTTGATGTAAAGAGCCGTTTCCTTGACGGCCTCGGTGTTTGACCATTATTTTTTCACTAACCTTTCAATACTAAACATCATGGCAAACGAAACAAATGATCTCGCCGCCTCCCTCACCAATTTGCTCAATACCGGCGGCACACTTCTTCAGCAGTCAATTGAACTGATGACCAGTGGATTGAAGAGCACTTCGCAGGCTATTGAGCCTTTGGGCAAGTCAGTCATTGAGCTGGCTGGCAGTGCAACCAACGTCCTGAATCAGACGTTGCAGAGTGTCTCTGCGGCTATCGCTCCGAAAAAGTAAATCGGCATTTTTATTGTTGCTTTTCGAAAGCACCCTGCGCCCCGGACACGTGCAGGGTGCTTTTTTTATAGATGCAGGATGTTATACACTGCTGTGGAGAGCGATTTGGTGTTGAAGGGTTTCTGGAGAAAGCTCACCCCGCTTTTAAGAAGGCTGTTGTTGGCAATAACGTCGGCAGTGAAGCCCGACATAAAAAGCGTTTTAAGCTCAGGTCGGAATGCGTGGAGCTTTTTTGAGAGTTCTGATCCGTTCATTTCAGGCATGATCACATCCGTCAACAGCAAGTCAATCGTGCCGTTATAGTTTTCTGCCGTACTGAGGGCTTCCGCAGGTGTGGATGACGCAAGCACCTTATAGCCATTTCGCTCAAGCATGAGCTTACAGAGCTTGAGAATGGGCTGTTCATCTTCCACAAGCAGGATGGTCTGGTTGCCTTTAGGAATCAATTGCTCCGCTTGTGCTTCCTGACCCTCTTTCGACCGGACTCTGTAGAGGGGCAGATTAATGGAGATGGTTGTTCCCTTTCCCGGTTCGCTCTGGCATTCGACGATGCCGTTGTTCTGCTTGACAATCCCATAGACCATTGACAATCCAAGCCCTGTGCCTTTTCCCGGCTCTTTTGTGGTGAAAAATGGCTCAAAAATATGTTCAAGATCGTTTTGCTCAATACCACACCCGTTATCACGCACAGAAAGCGTCACATAATCAACCGAGAGAGCTACAGTGTTGCGCGCGTCACTGGCCACATCCAGAGAGGTGTGGCTGCAGCTTTCAAGAGTAATTCTGCCATTACCCTTTATGGCATCACGGGCGTTGACACAGAGGTTGACAAGAATCTGGTCGATCTGCGATGGATCAATGTTTATACGGGAATTTTTACAGTCAGGAATCCAGACCAGCGAGATATGTTCACCGATGAGGCGCCGCAGCATGGGAAGCAACTCTTCGACTGCAGTGTTCAATTCAAGAATTTTTGGACTGACAATCTGTTTCCGGGCAAAGGCAAGGAGTTGACGGGTCAGATCGACCGAACGGGTTGCAGCCTGGCGAATGGCCTCAAGATCGGAAGAGACTTCATCGGATGGGTTAAAGAGTTCAAGTGCCATTTCGGAGTGGCCGAGAATAACGGTCAGCATATTGTTAAAGTCGTGGGCTATCCCCCCGGCCAGCCTTCCTACCATCTCCATTTTCTGTGACTGCTGAAGCTGAACTTCAAGTTCGGCCCTCTGCCCTTCAGTCTTCAGGCGCTCGGTAATATCGTTAATAATCGAATAAAGGAGTGAGCGATTCTGCATGGTAATAGGACCACTGAACACTTCCACATCACGAATTGAGCCGTCGGCCCGGCGATGACGGAAAAGGAAATAATTTCTCTTTTCATTGCGGGCCAACTCCATTTCCCTTGCGACCTCTTGCTCCGTCAACAAATTGATCTGGCTGATTTTCATCTGGCAGAGTTCAGCAAGTTCCCAGCCATAGTAG
>CAIXCO010000141.1 GCA_903917955.1 uncultured Chlorobiaceae bacterium
GAAGAGATGGGCGTGCCCGAAGCCATGTGGCATCTGGAGGTGAACTCCTTCCCGGCCATTGTTACCATGGATGCACACGGCAACAGCCTGCACAGCAAGGTTGAAGAGGAGTCGTTCCGTCAACTTGGCACCTTCGCCAACGACACCCATTGATCCCGCAACGTGCACTGGTTGCCAATCTCATTTAACTGATAAAGAGGACGCTGATGAAAAAAATAAGATTTATGGATGTCTCATTCCGGGACGGATTTCAGTCATGTTTTGGCGCGAGGGTCAAGACCGAAGACTTTTTGCCCGCACTTGAAGCCGCCGTTCATGCCGGAACCGACAACTTTGAAATAGGCGGCGGTGCCCGCTTCCAGAGCCTCTACTTCTACTGCGAAGAGGACGCTTTTGCCATGATGGATGCCGCCCGCAAGGTTGTGGGCCCCGATATTAACCTGCAGACCCTTTCGAGAGGGGCCAATGTTGTCGGGCTTGTCTCTCAGTCACGCGATATTATTGATCTCCATGCCCGTCTCTTCAAAAAGCATGGCATCACTACCATAAGGAACTTCGACGCCTTGATGGATATCCGCAACCTCTCCTTTTCCGGGCAGTGCATCCATAATGCCGGATTGAAACATCAGGTTGTTGTAGCCATGATGGGCCTTGCACCGGGACTGCACGAGAGCTATTGCCATACCCCTCAGTTCTATCTCGACAAACTGCGTGAAATTCTTGATGCCGAAATCCCGTTCGACAGTGTCGCCTTCAAGGATGCCTCGGGCACAACAACCCCGGCGGTTGTTCACGAAACCATCAAAGGTGCACGCAAGATGCTTCCCGAAGGGACCGAAATCCAGTTTCATACCCACGACACGGCAGGAATGGGCGTAGCCTGCAACTATGCCGCCATCACGGGAGGTGCCGACATTATCGATCTCTCTATGGCTCCGGTCAGTGGAGGAACCGCTGAAGTGGACATTCTCACCATGTGGCAGCGACTCAGGGGCACTGAATACACCCTCGACATTGACCAGGAAAAATACCTTGAGGTCGAGGCGCTCTTTATTGACCAGATGTACAAATACTACATGCCCCCCGAGGCGACGGCGGTCAATCCGGTCATCTCCTTTTCACCCATGCCCGGCGGAGCCCTTACAGCCAATACTCAGATGATGCGCGACAACAACACGCTCCATCTCTTTCCCGCTGTGATCAACAACATGAGGGAGGTAGTTGTCAAAGGCGGATTCGGCGCATCGGTCACTCCCGTTTCGCAATTCTATTTCCAGCAGGCCTTTGCCAACACCATTCAGGGTCACTGGAAAAAAATCACCGACGGTTATGGCAAAATGGTGCTCGGTTACTTTGGCAAAACCCCGGCCCGTCCTGACGATGAGGTTGTTCGTCTCGCCTCCGAGCAACTCGGTCTTGCTCCAACGGTTGAAGATGTGCACGATATCAACGACCGCAACCCGGAACTTGGCGTAGCCTACAATACTGCGCTGCTTCAGAAAGCCAATATTCCGCAGACCGACGAAAACATCTTTATTGCTGCAACCTGCGGCGCCAAAGGCATCGCCTTCCTTCAGGGAGATTGTACAACCGGTATCCGTTACAAGGCCGACATCGCCGTTGAAATCAAGGCAACACCAAGAGCAGAGGTGGTTGCGGCCTACCACGAGGCCCACAAACACGATATCCACCAGGAAGAGGTGAACCACCGGCTCGAAGAGCTTTTTTCAAAGCTTCCCACAACAACGCCAGTGCCAGCTCTATCAGGCTCTGCCTCGGCATCAAAAGTCATTTCGATGGCCGGAAACTTTACCGTTTTTGTTGATGGAGCCCCCTTTACCGTCTCCTTTGCCGAAGGCTCGGCCATCAACCCCCAGACGACTACGGTTGCAGCGCCACCAGTGGCCGAGGCCATTGTGGCTCCCCAGCCACACGCAGGCACGCCAGTCCCCGCAACCATGCCCGGCAACGTCTTCTCAATTTCCGTCAAGGTCGGTGAAGAGGTCAAGGAGGGAGAAGAGGTAGCCATCATCGAAGCCATGAAGATGGAAACCCCCGTCAAAGCCCCCTGCGCCGGAAAAATTCTTGCCATCACGGTAGCCAAAGGCGACACCGTAGGAATGGGAGAGACCATGATGACCATCGGATAATAGAGGCCCACCCTTTGCCCCCGGGATGCTGATTCCCGGGGGGCGGGGCTGGCGCGTGTCTTTTTGCACCGACAGTAAAACAGCAAACGCAACGGGCTTCAGCCGCATCTGTCGCAATGTTTTGTTGTAAATTATAACCTACCCTGTTTATATTCCTCGTCTTGTAAAAAATTTACCTCAAGGATACTTTGGAGATATATGACAAATCTTGCTGATATTGCCGTTCTGTTTGTTGACGATGAAGTCGAAATCCTCACCGCCCTGAAGAGTTGTTTTCGCAGGGAACCCTACATAAAAATGTTTGCAGAATCGGGTGAACAAGCCCTCACCTTGCTGCAGGAGAGTGACAGCAAGGTTCGTGTTATTGTGATCGCTTCAGATATTCACATGCCGGGTATAAGCGGTATAGAATTGATTCAGAGAGTGAAGAGCCTTTCTCCCGAAACCATCTGTATGTTGATTTCTGGAGCCCATGATATTAGTGAGCTTGTCAAAGATGTTGATACCGGCACTATTTTTACAACAATCACAAAACCCATCAATGTGCCTGTTTTTAAAAAAACGATAAATGACGCTATTGATTGTTACCTTAATGCGAAAACAGGCTCTTTGTAATAGTCTGTTTTTTCCGTTATTCACTATCAATCGCTCGGCATTTTTGTTATTGGCAGTGTAAACACAAACACCGTGCCACCTTCTGCCAAACAGGAGGCGGTGAGGTTTCCCTTATGCTTATTGACAATGATGTCATAACAGATGCTTAATCCCAGCCCCGTTCCTTTCCCTGGTTCCTTGGTCGTAAAGAAGGGTTCAAATATCCTGCTTATCATTTTTTCAGGAATTCCCGGGCCATCATCCGTAACAGAGCAGGAGACGCTTTCACCGTTTACCCATGTTTTAATCTCAATCTTGCCAAAAGAGCCTCTGTTTTGTGACTTGATGGCATGACTGCTGTTGATAACAAGATTGAGAATTACCTGACTGATTTGAGCCGGATCGCAAAAGAGCAGCGGTAGTTCTTCGAGGTTTAATACAAGAGAGGCAAGGGCGCTGTATTCGTGTTTTGCAATGACAAGGGCCTCATGAATTGCCTTATTGAGATCAAACTGGAATAACTGCTCACCGGAGTTCTTGAAAGAGTAGCTTCTCACGCTGTGGGTGATGGTCGATATACGTTCGATTCCATGCTGTAATTTTTCAAGAGCGTCAGGGATACTTTTGAGGAGCTCGTCAATATCAACCGCCCTCTCTTTTTCACGGAGTCGCTCCACCTCTTCAACATCAGCACTTCCTGTTGTTACTTTTTCAATTATTTGGCGGTACTGATCCACAAATGCACCAAGATCGTTAAAATCCTCCAAAATAACATGCGCATTGAGGGTAATAAAGTTGAGCGGGTTATTGATTTCGTGCGCAATTCCGGCGGCAAGCTGGCCAATCATCTCCATTTTCATTGCTTGCTGAAGCTGGGCCGCAAGCACCCTCTTTTCCTCCTCAGCAATCTTTTTGGCAACGATATCCCAGATATGATTGGCAATCAACTCTATGTATGTAGTATCATTATCATCATAGTCACTCTGCTTGTTCCCGACTCCCATGATCGCTACTATTTTTCCGTCACGGTTGACCGGAATAATCAGTTCGCGCCTTATTTCAGCATGGCTCTGCGGCATTCCCTTGCGCAGCTTGACTGCGAGATAATCATTACGGATAACCGCTTTTTTCTTTCGTACAGCATCTGCCCACAGACCGGCCTTCTCCAGCGGAAGGTAGAGCCCCTTTCTCCTCTCCATCTTGCTCATCTTGAGAAGGGTGTTGGTTGAAACCGCCTGCAGCAAGAGTGAATTCTGATCTTCAGCAACAAAAGAGACAAACCCGATCGAGCTTCCAGTCAGCCTTTCCGCTTCATCAAGCGTTGCTGTCAGCAGCTCCTCAACCGTTCGAGTCTCTGCCATCTGGAGTATGCGGAGTCGTAATGCATTGATCTGTTCACTTTTTCTCAGCGCATCATCCTTTTGCAGCATCTTGATACCAAAGGAAAGGTTATTTGCAAGTGAAGTGAGCTGCAGGGTCTCGGCAGCATTAAAGGCATTTGGCAGTTCAGAATAAATAATCAATGCTCCAACCACATGATTGTCGATGGATAATGGTAAACCCAGAACAGCCGCATAACCGTTTTTTATTGCTTGAGTTCGCCATTTTTCGAACGGTGGATCGATCAGAATATGATTTACAGTAACGGGTTGGCCTGTACGTATGGCAGTTCCTGCAGGTACCTGCCCATACTGGTCATCGGCCCAGGATATGGTCGCCGACTCAAAATAATCACCGGTACTCCCCGCCGAGGCGGCAAGTTGCAAGCTTTTTGCCTCATCATCCCGTGCATATCCAACCCAGGCCATCCGGTAACCACCGGATTCGACGATGATGTGGCAAATTTTGTGCAGCAGTTCTCGTTCATCTTGTGTCTGAATGAGAGCTTCGTTGCAATGGTCGCTCACTATAAGTACACGATTCAGCCGCTCAAGTTCAGCTTCAGCCAGCTTGCGCTCGGTGATATCATGGGTAATGACGTGAATGACCGATTTCCCATCTACCTCTATTCGGTTACGGAATATCTCTACATCCCGTATGGAGCCGTCAGCCCTCCTGTGGCGCCCTATGAATTTATTGTGTTCTTTGGCATCGACGCTTTGCAGGCTTTTTTCAATCTCTGCCTGCGAAAGAGTATTGATATCTCTGGTATACATCTGCTTGAGCTCCTCAATGCTCCATCCATACCACTTTGCGGCTGTTTGATTGACGTCAAGCACTTTTCCCGTATCGGGATCAAGGAGAGCCTGAATGGCAGACTGGCTGTTGAAAAGTGTTCTGAACCGCTCCTCACTTTTTTTAAATGACTCTTCTGCACGTTTGCGTTCAGTGATATCAATGCCCACGCCGATAAGAAAGGGATCGCCATCAATCATAATCCTTTTGGTGGTTATGAGTCGCCACTCGACATCAGGGGCTCTTCGAAGCACTATCCGGTATTCGCCAACCACTTCCGAGCCATTTTTCATGACATTCTGCATTGCTTCGATTGCTCGCTCCCGATCGTCCGGATGGAAGGCATCGAACCCGATAGTCTCAGCCATTTCATCATCTCGAACCCCAAAGCTTCTCTCTCGGACATGGTCGTTCCATGCAACAAACTTCCCTTTTGCATCAACGATGTAAAAGGTTCCGGGGATAGCATTGATGATTTGCTTATTGAAGAGCTTCTCTTTTTTCAGCAACTGCTCGACATCGGTGATATCCTGCGCGATAACAAGAAGCCGGTCGACATTGCCTTCAGGAGATGTATAGGGATAGATGGTACTGCGCACCAGTCGCCCATTACTTTCATCGTCAAAGGTCAGTGGTCTGGCGGTAAGCGCGGCCTCTTGCAGCATTTTCATGCGTGCAGCTCCAACATCCGGCGGCAAAAAATTGAACACATTCAGGCCAAAGAACTCTTCCGGGCGTTTATTGAACTGGGCAGCAAAAGCCTGATTGGCATCGAGGATAATGCCTTTGGGAGAAATAACAAAAACGACATCCGGAAAGGAATGAAACAAGGTAAGAAGTGTGGAGTCACTCTGTTTTTCGGTAATTGCTGTGTGTGCACTCTTATCGACTGGTGTATGGAACTTCATGGTAATACCAATTTCAGAAATCTAATTAAAGACAAAAAAATTGAATCAGACACTTTCGGCCAATTGTAGTATTAATTCTGATAATGAACAAGCCTCCTTAAAATTTTGCAGGAAAATCCATAGTTCTCGCAGAAATAAATCAGCGCTTTTCCGCCATTCACCATAACTGTTGAATAAGGTGGTGTTATCTGGTGTTTGTGTTCTTATCCAAAGATAAACGGTTTGCTTCTTCAAAATCAGGCAGACCACTTTAAACAAAGCCGGGCATGAGCAGCCAATTGACTACGGGACGAAGACCAGGCGGAAGCCAATGTAGTGTTCCTGGTTGTCGGGGGAGGTGCAGATACGATCAGTCGACCGACAGTACTCGGCGCCGCTGCGCCAGCCCCCGCCGCGAAGCACACGGTACGAACCCGTTTCCGGCCCTGAAGGATTGGTAACCGTGCCTTTTGCTTTACATTCCTCATAATATCCTCCACCATACCAGTCGCTGCACCACTCATCAACATTGCCATGCATGTTGTAAAGCCCCCACGAATTGGGTGCAAAACTGTTTACCGCAACGGTGTTCTGCCGGCAAACCCCTTTCGGATTATTGTTGTAGGGATAGTTGCCGTCATAATTTGCCTGATTAGTCGTCAGGTTGTCTCCCGTATTGAACGGCGTTCGGCTTCCCGCACGGCAGGCGTATTCCCACTCCGCTTCGGTTGGCAGATAAAACCTTTTTCCCGTTTTTGCCGAGAGCCATTTGCAATACGCCACTGCGTCATTCCAGCTCACGTGCACCACCGGATGATTCTCTTCACTCTGAGGTCGCATAATGCCTGATACTCCATAACGCCAGTTTACCCCCTCCGCCATTTTCGCCTTGCGGTTGCCAATAACACTATAATCCGCTTTATCAGCATCAGTATGATATCCTGATGCGTACATAAATTTTCTGAACTCCGCAACCGTCACCGCATACTTGCCCATATAAAAGTCACTTACTATTACCTGATACTGAGTTCCATCGCTCCCCCAGCTTCGGCGATCAAACTCACCCAGAGGGCTTCCCATTGTAAACTCACCGCCTCTGATTAGCACATAGGATATATTATTGGCATTCTCAAGCGCCCTGTAACCGCTCGACAACGTAACTCCGTCATGAATCATCTTTGGTTTCATCTTTTGACCCTGGTTATGGATAAGAATGGGCGGTTCATCAAGCAACTTCTGCATTGAGGATAGTCGAGACGATTGTTGTCAGCGCCTTGTGGTTGAAAGGTTTCTGAAGAAAGTTAAGCTGATGGTCAAGTTCGATGCTTTGGTCAATAACGTCCGCAGTGTACCCTGAAATAAAGAGTATTTTAAGATCTGGATGGGCGGAAAGGAGTTTTTTTGCAAGCTCTGATCCATTCATTTCCGGCATCATAACATCGGTCACCAACAGGTCAATCGTTCCCTGGTAATCCTCTTCCATGTTGAGAGCCTCTACGGCTCTTTCGAACGCCAGCACGGTATATCCGCAGCGTTCAAGCATGAACTTGCAAATTTTGAGAATGCTTGGTTCATCCTCCACAAGCAGGATTGTTTGACGACCTTTCTTGATTGATTCCTCCGGTGGTGCCTCCTGTTCAGTTTTTGATTGGACTTTATACAGGGGCAGGCGAATGGTGATGGTTGTCTCTTTTTCCGTTTCACTCAGGCACTCAATTGTGCCCTCGTTTTGTTTAACAATTCCGTAAACGCTTGAAAGACCGAGGCCTGTACCTTTTTCGCTTTTTTTTGTAGTAAAAAAGGGTTCAAAAATATGTTGAAGATCGTCTTGCTCAATACCGCATCCATTATCATGCACGGAAAGTGAAACATACTTTGCCGGGAGACCGTCAGCGTCATGGATAACTTCGGGCACTGAAAAGCTGCTGCTTTCGATGGTAATTCTGCCGTTACCAGTTATCGCTTCACGAGCGTTGATACAGAGATTAACAAGAATCTGTTCAATCTGCGATGGATCAATGTTGAGATGGCAGTTTTTGCATCCCGGAATCCATATCAAGGTGATATGTTCACCGACGAGATCCCGCAACATGGGTAGCATCTGTGCAACTGCGGTGTTCAGCTCAATAATTTGTGGAGTGATCGTCTGTTTCTGCGCAAAAGCAAGCAGTTGCCGGGTCAGAGTGGCAGAACTGGTTGCTGCCTGTCGTATTACATCAAAATCGGCATAGGTTGGCGTCGCCGGGTCACTCTCTTCCATGGCCATTTCAGCTTGACCAAGAATAACTGTCAGCATATTGTTGAAATTATGAGCTATACCTCCAGCCAGTCGCCCGATTATCTCCATGTTCTGCGACTGCTGAAGCTGAACTGCAAGTTTCGCCCTCTCCTCCTCAATTTGCTTGCGTTCCGTGACGTTGATGCTGGTGCCGATAATTCTGAAAATGGTGCCATCCTTATGACGAACAGGGTTCAGCTCCGTCTCCCAAAAAGAGTTTTCCCCCTTGAACGTCAGAGACACTTCATACTGGATTGAGTGGCCTGCTCGAACACAATTGTCATAGTGCTGCATAACCGATTTTGCCGCAGCGGGCGAAAGTATTTTTTCAGGGGTTTTGCCATAAACCTCTTGGCTTGTGATATCGGTCAGTGTTTCATGAAGCGGATTAATACTCTTGAACCGATAGGTACCCTCCGGCAGAACATCGACAATAAAAATAGAGTAGTTCACCTTGTCATAAATATTCTTGAGAAACTCTTTGCTTTCAATGTAACTCATGCTCATATTTTTTACGATCGGTAAGTAATAATGCTGCTCGTGTCGATGAGAACAGCTTTTTCAGAGAGGGATTCCAGCAATGCAAAAGCCGTATCTTCGGCCAGATTATCGATTGAAGGCAAATTTTCTACGAACATTTACTTACTGTTAAAATACGTCTACGTATCTGCGCTGCATATTTTTTGCAGCAGTTCTTGTTCATCTTCTGCATGAATCATAGCTCTGTTACATTGGTCGCTCAACATAAGGACACGATTCAGCCGCTCAAGTTCCTTTTCAGCCAGCGCGTTGAGCCATCGGGATTACAGACGCGATACTCGACGTTCAAATCGGCTTCGAACGTTATCAAGTCCCATTCCCATACACCGGCATGTGCCGCGTCCAGGGCCTGGCTAAACCTGGTCGTCATCCGTTTTTGCACTGAAATATCAGCAATGGTGATGAGTAACCGGGTGACCTTGCCTTCCGGAGAGAGAACGGGATTAATGGTAATTTTCCGATTCAGATACTCTGTTCCATTTTCAAAAACCATTTGTTTGCCGGTACGGAGAACTTCTGCAATCTTTTCTCTGTAGTAAATGGCGTGTTCCGGCAATTGCAGCAGGGTTGTAATCAGCTCATAGGCACTTGCTCCGATGCACTCCTCCAGAGAGATGTCGAAACGTGAGGCAAACAGGGTATTGGCGCTGAGAATAGTACCGTTTGGGTCGATGAGAACGGTTTGTTCAGGAAGTGACTCAAGCAATGCAAAAACCGCATCGGCGGCAAGATTGCCAAGGGAAAAAACATTTTTTGTGTACATCAATTCACTGTCAAAATAGTTCTGACAGGTGCTGAGGTGCTGAGGTGCTGAGGTGCTGAGGTGCTGAGGTGCTGAGGTGCTGAGGTGCTGAGGTGCTGAGGTGCTGAGGTGCTGAGGGTGTTTTTGCAGTAAAAGCGGTGTCATAATTAGTGCTCAATATTGTAAATTGGCAGGCAATTCCAGTCATCCGTTACAACTCAAAACGAAAGCATCAACGGTAGATGTTAATTAAAGAATCGTACAAAAACAAATAAATACTTACAAAAATAAATAAATACTCACTCACAAAAACAAATATACGAGAGAGGCGCAGCCGGACTGTATGGCGTTTTCCGATAAATGAGTTGGAGCCTTTTTATCAGGAACAATTCAATAAGCCTCTTCTTTTCTGTGAGATACAAACTCTGGAGTACAGGTAGTCATCAGGAAGAAGAGTCCGAATTTTGTAAATATTTGACATGAGTTTCTTAGGAAATAAACGGAAGATTTGAGGAGTGGGCGTGGAACCAATAATGTGGGTGCAGAAGAACTATACTATCACAAGATCGGCTATAAAACTGTATCCGACCCCGTGAATGGTGCGAATCGGAGAGGGGGCCTCTTTATCAGTTTTGCGACGAATGCGGTGCACAAGCGTTTCAAGGGCAGCACCTCCGGTGGTATCATCCGGGTAGCCAAGGCTTTTGAGAATCAGATCGCGTGATACCTCATTTTTATGGTGAGCGATAAGGCATTGAAGAAATTTAAACTCCTTTGCAGTAAGCTTGATTTTTACCCCAAGCGGCGTCATCAGTAACCATTCGCTCTTCATGAATGTCCATGGAGTAACGGTAATCTCCTTGATGGTTTTCTGTTCTTTAACAAGAGGAAGTGATGCTGAGGGCAAACTTTCGATACGAATGAGTAGCGCCGCAATAGCTGCGGCTATTTCGCTAAAGTCCACCGGCTTGACCAGGTAGATATCGGCACCTGAATGATAGCCAGAGAGCTTGTCTGCGAGTGTTGCACGGGCTGTCAGCATGATAATGCGAATATCGGTATTGGCTTTTAGATACTCTGAGAGCACTCGGCCGTTCTGATCAGGAAGACCTATATCGATAATAGCCAGTGCATATTTTGCGGTAGTGATATGCTGATAGAATTCCACCGCTGAACTGACTCCGATGATATCATAACCGTTCATGGCAAGATAGAGCATCAAGCTCTCTCTGAGATCATTGTCATCTTCAACAATGATGATCTTGTGATGCGAAGTGACTATCGTCTCGTATTCCTGACTCATAGGAGAAGAGCTGTTAATTCGATTGATAAGAAGTTGCATCATCGACAAAAGGAAGACGCAATGTTGCGACAATACCTTGTGGCTCGCTCTCGATCGTTATCGTACCCTGGTACATCTCCACAATCTCACGAACCAGCCAAAGTCCCATTCCTGCGCCACCGGTATTGGCACTATTACTGCCTCTCTCATACTTTTTGAAAAGATCCTCAGCGATGAACGGTGAAGCGGTGTTAGCTTGATTGACAACGAGAATCGCAACATTCGTACCATCTTTTCGACAATCAACCCGAATCGGGGAGTTCGGCGGTGAGTATTTTCGGGCATTATCGAGAAGATTGAAAATCGTGACGTTGAGGAACGTTTGATCAGCGAGAACCCTGACGCCCTTGATGCCCTCGGCACTGCAATAAAACCGATCAGGCCACAAGACAGCGGCATCGGCAAGTTGGTCGCATAAGATTGCGAAGAGATCAAGTGACTGATATGCAGCACTGTTTGCGTCATCAAAAAAGCGACACTTTTCAAGAGAGGTATCCATGACCTCCATTAGTCTTTTGACCGCTCGCTTCATCTTATCTGTCGCATTAGCCTGAATGGTAGATGACGTTTTTTCGTTTAACATAAGAATATCAAGATTCCCATTGATAATAGCGATAGGAGTGCGATACTCATGAGAGATCATACTCAAAAAGCGCCGCTGCTGTTCTGCGATCAATCGCTCGGAAGCAAGCGCTTCCTGCAAAAGCTTCTCCCTTTTATTCAGTTCAGCAATGGTCTCCTTTGCAAGCAAAAGTGCATCCTTTTCGCCACTCTTGGCTCTTTTAATATCCTTTTGATCCTTTTCTCTTAGGAGCAAATGCTTATCATTTTGTTTCTTAAACAATTGGTGCTGAAGGAGTTCACGATCTTTTCTGGAGAATTCAGCCGTATTCCGATGGCGCAGGAGTAAAATCCCAAAGGAGATATTTTGGGCCAGGGTGAGCAGAAGCTCCACCTCCTCCGATTCAAAGGCATAAGATTTTGCTGCATAAATGCCTATGGCGCCAAACGCACCCTTGTCAGCAGTTAAAGGCAGAACCAGATGGGATGCAAAACCATATTTGCGGGCATCTCTGCGCCATAGCACAAAAGCCGGATCTGTCTCAGTATCATGAACAACAGATACTCGACCAGTGCGAATAGCCGTGCCTGTGGTACCTCTGCCCTGTGGAACGTCACCCCAGGAGAGGAGGTAATGGTGAGGGTAACCCTTGAAGTAACCTGCCTCAGCAATAATAGAGACACTTTTAGCCTCATCATGCTCAGCATATCCGGCCCATGTCATCCGGTAACCACCGATGTTAACGAGAATGTTGCAGACTTTCTTGAGCAATGTGGCCTCATTCGTGACATGAATGAGTGTCTGGTTACAGTCACTGATTGCCTTCGCCAGGCAGGCCAGGCTCCTGATTTTTTCTTCTGCCTGTTTTCGTTTGGTAACATCATGAATAACCAAATAGAGCAGTAATTGGCCTTCGACAGGAATAGTGCTCGTGTAAACCTCTACTTCGCGCAGAGATCCTGTCGCTGTGCGATGGACAGAAGGCAATCTGACTTGGTTCGATGACCCGGCCATTCTCATCTGTGCCAAAATCTGAACCATGGGAAGCGTATTAATATGCTCTATACTCATCCGACAGAGCTCATCACGCGACCATCCGTAAAAATTCACGGCAGCCTGGTTGGCATTGACAATAGCTCCTTCATTCGGCTCAATACAGAGCATGGGCTCGGAGTGGTTGTCAAAGAATAAGCGGAACTGATCTTCTTGTTTTTGGGTTTCTGCTTCTCTCTCTTTCTGCCTGTTGATGTACGTATGCACGCCGAGCAATCGCAATGGCTTGCCCTCCGGAGTGCGGGATACTATTTTGGTGCTGCAATTTATCCATACCCAATGCCCATCTTTATGCCTATGCCTCATACGGAATTCGAGAGCGTAGCCGTCAGTATTTCCATTAAAATACCGCAGGATACGAGCATTTGCATGCATCAAATCGTCCGGGTGCAGGAGATCCTTCCATCTCTTGATCGTGAGCGGCTCAAGCTCTTTGAGAGTGTAGCCGATGATGCCAGCCCATATCTCATTAACAAAAACTTCACCAGTCTCAATAAACCAATCCCAGATACCCACTTGAGCAGCAACAACAGCCTCTTCCAACAGCTCGTTGCTGAGACGGAGCTCCTTCTGCGCAAGCTGCTCATCATTGCTCTTCTCAATGACCGCAGTAAAAAACCACTGCTGATGACTCGATACGGTGACAGTGTACCACGTATCCGTTGTTTCATAGCAGTATACAAATGTGTCGGTAATTCCAGTACGGGCAACCTCAAGATGGCGGGTAATGAACTCTTTGCGCCCGTTGTCAATATCAGGTATTGTTTCAGATGCCTTGAGTCCGACGAAATTCCTTAGACCAAAAACTCTTTTGAAGTTTTCATTAACCTCGATATACACAAAATCAACCGCATCACCTTTTTTATTGAAAACGGCCTGACAGTATGCTCCGGCAGAACTCATGGAGTGTAACTGATGATGCTCCCATCCCCCTTCTTCCGGGGCCTGGTGTGTCGAAAACATTGTATCCTCACCTATACGTTTGGTGCATAAAAGAATTTACAGGGGAAAATAACCAAAGCAGTTGAATAATAAAAGCATACGTCAGAAAAAGTCCTTGATTATTTGTGATTTTTTGTCAGGTGTTATCGTAGGGGGGCATTTTTCGCGTTCTTCATCTTCGGCTGGTTGGTGTTCTCTTCCTGTGGTTGCGCAGGCGACTTGACGGACCGGGGGTGGAAATGTGTTGGGGTTTCACTGCAATCTGAATAAGGAAAAAATCCGAATTTAGTCTATATTCAGTCTTAAGAATAACTGTATACGAAGAGGAGCCACAATGAAACTATCAGAAAGGGTTCGCCCGATTTCCTACCTTAAGTCACATGCGGCCGAGATTGTAAGGGACTTTGAAGAAGATCGCAGTCCGCTTATTGTCACCCAGAATGGGGAAGCCAAGATTGTCGTCATGGACATTCGTACCTACGAAGAACAGCTTGAAACCATGGCTTTTCTGAAGCTTGTCAACATGGGCAAGAAAGAGATTTTCGAAGGAAAATATCAGAGCGCTGAGAATTTTTTTGCTGAAATGGAGAAGGAGGGATAGTGGCGCACTCTCTTTTCGTACTCGATTGCGCGAAAGATGATTATCGTGAAATCAGAAAATATGTTAGGCGTAAGTTTGGCGTGGCGGTCTGGCGCGATGCAGAGCAACAATACAAAGAGACGCTAAGGAACATTGGCGAGTTCCCTTATGCTGGTTTTGTTCCTGATGAAGCCGTTACCCTCGGGTTGCAGGGAATTCGAGAGAGGTTGGTTGGGCAAACCAGAGTCATCTATGAAGTTGGCGTGCAGGATGTTTATGTCTATATGTTCGTATCGACCCGTCGGGATTTTATGACCATGCTGACTGAGAGGTTGCTTACAGGCGAATAATAGCAAGAGTATTCGCCTGTATATGCACTGCAACTTGCCAGCCAAAAACCCTTAGTAATAGTACTCCGGCGAGAGTTTGCTGGTGAAGCGGTTCATGGCGTAGTTGGCGAGCCAGACCCAGTTGAGCGGTTTGCCGGCCATGCGCTGCATGATGGAGCGCCCTTTGTAGACCTCTTTCTGGAGTTTTACAAAGTTTTCGAGCAGTCGTTCGCCGGTCATGTTGGTCGGCTCAAACATATAGTGGTAGGTGTCGTACTTGTCCCAGTCGAAGTGGCGGATACGAGGCTTCATCTCGTCGAAGTAGGGGGTTCCGGGGAAGGGGGTTACGAGTGAAAAGACCGGAAACTCGATCTTGTTTTTCATGATGAAGTCGTAGGTGAGCTGGAAGCTCTCTTCGGTGTCGTTGTCGAAGCCGAACATGAAGTATCCCTGGATGGCAATACCGTTTTTGTGCAGATTTCCCACAACCTGCTCGTAGTTGCCCAGACGGTTTGACCCTTTGTGCAGGGTTTTGAGGGTCTCGGGATTGAGCGATTCAAAGCCGATGCTGAGCAGGTCGCAGCCGGAGCGGCCGGCAAGTTCGGCAACTTCGGGTTTGTCGAGAAAGTTCATGGAGATATTGGCATTCCAGTGCACGCCGAGTTTGGCCATCTCTTCGAGCAGCGTCATGAAATATTTTGGACGGAAGCTGATGTTGTCGTCCATGAAAGAAAAGTTAACATTTTTCTTTCCTGTCCGCTCTTGATGGTAGCGCATCTCATCGAGTACAAAATCAAGTTCGCGGTAGCGATAGTTTTTGCCGTAAATGGTTGGTGTTGTGCAGAAGTTGCATCCTACCGGGCACCCTTTGGTGGCAAGAATCGGAATGCGGGAGCTATATTTTTTAGCGTTTTTCGATTGCAGCGCATGGCTGAAATCGGGGTGCTGCATCGTGCTCATGGGTTTGAGCTCCTTGGCGCGGTAGATGCTTTTCATCATTCCCTTCAGCACATCGGTGGCCAGTTCTGTCCAGATCGACTCAATTTCACCGTAGACCACGCTGGTGCAGTGCCCTGAAGCCTCATCGTGCAGCATGGTGGGATGGACACCACCGAGAATCACGGTTTTGCCCTGGGCGAGGGCGGCATCGCCAATACGGTAGGCTTTGGAGGCATTGAGCGTCCGTGAGGTGATGGCGATAACATCAAATCCTGAAAAATCTTCCGGTACCTTCTCTCCAAGCCGCTCATCAATAAAGGTGACGTCAAAAAGGGTGCCGACCATGGTAGCAACCATAATCAGGTTGAGCGGCATACTGACTGTACCGGAATCGACCATCATGCTGGTGTTGCTTACCGGCTGAATGAGCAGCCATTTTTTGCGAGACCGTTGCTCTGCAGCAAGCTGGCGAAGAAGCTCCTCTGAAACATTGGAAGTGAGGTCAAGCGGTGAGACGGTAGTTTCTGATTGTATGAATGGCATACGCTGAAATCTGCAATAAATGTGAAAAACTTCTGCGACGAATGAGTGAAGGTATTAAAAAAACAGCAAACAAGAGCCCCGCTTTATTGGGGCTGTGGAGATTTTTTCAGCACAGCAACGGTAAAGCGGCTGATACAGGTCAGTTTACCCTCTTCATTTCGCACCCTGATATCCCATACCTGCGAGCTTTTTCCAAGATGCAGGGGAGTCGCAGTAGCGTAAACAAAACCGCTTCTGACCGGACGGATATGGTTGGCATTGATCTCCTGGCCGACAATGTAAAAAAGGTCGCGGTCAACGCAATAGGAGGCAGCAATACTTCCGACGGTTTCGGCCAAAGCGAGTGAAGCTCCCCCATGAAGAATACCGATACGCTGGATGGTACGATGGTCGACGGGCATTTTTGCGGTCATGAAGTCCAGGCCAACTTCGGTCATTTCAATGCCGAGGTGACGGGCCATCTGGCCATCAATGATTTGTGTGGTGTTGATCTCTTCAGTGGTGACCGGAGCAAAAAAAACAGAGGATTGAGTCATAATTCGGTCGCATCAAAAAGAGATTAAGATTGTCTCCACCGAAGCTGAGCGGGTGACGAGATTCGAACTCGCGACATTTTGCTTGGGAAGCAAACACTCTACCAACTGAGTTACACCCGCTTTACAGTGGTGGTGAGAGAGGGAGTTGAACCCTCGACCTCAGGGTTATGAATCCTGTGCTCTAACCAACTGAGCTACCTCACCATTTTTACCGGCTGAAAATATACTACAGGCGTCGGGAAAAAACAAGCTGCAAAGATGTTTTATTTGTTCTTTTTTCGCAGTGTTACCTCCGTGCTGCAATCTGTCGGAATATCGCTTCGGCCACCGGAATATCCTCCGGTGTCGTAATTTTGATGTTGTGATAGCCGGTTTCAAAAATTTTTACCGGCTGCTGCGGAAAAAAACGCTCTACCAGTGCGGCGTCATCGGTTGCATACCACCCCTCAAGTTCAGCCTGCTCGTGCGCCTGAATCAGCAGGCCGCTTCGAAAGCCCTGGGGCGTCTGTACCTGAAGAAGTTTACTGCGATCAAGGGTTTTACCAAAAAACTCAGGATTTTCGCCGATAAACTTTATGGTATCCTTTGGGCGGTTTGCCGGTACACAGGCTCCGTAGAGCAGCGCAAGGCGCGAAATTTCATCAATCTCTTCAGGGGTGATGAAGGGACGGGCACCGTCATGGACCAGAATGGCCTCCGCTACACGGCCAGTCATGTGCCTCTCCTCTTCAAGAGCCTTGATGCAGTTATACACGGAGTTCTGCCGCTCTGCTCCCCCCTCGATAATGGCTTTCAGCTTGCTGATGCCGGATGCGGCAGCAAGCTCCTCAAGTATTGCCCTGTTCTCCAGCCTTGTGGCAATATAGATGGCCTCAACGGAGGAGGCCATCTGAAATGCTTTCAAAGTATGATGGATAACCGGAAACCCGCCGACTTCGAGCAACTGCTTGCTCTCTCCACGCTTGAGTTGCATCCGTTTTCCGATACCGCTCGCGGCTATAATGGCTATTGCGTGCATAAGGGGCTCAATTGCTCATCAAGTAGGTTAATGAATAAACATGGCATCTCCGTAGGCCAGAAACTGGTAATCCTCCTTGAGTGCACTTTTGTAGGCCTCCATAAGCAACCGGTGTTCGGCAAAAGCACTGACGGTCATCAGCAGTGTGGTTTCAGGCTGCTGGAAGTTGGTCAAAAGGGCATCGACCACCTTGAACTGATAGGGGGGATAGATGAATTTATCGGTCCAGCCACGTCCAAATTTTATCTTTCCATCGACCGTAGCATTGGCCTCAAGCACTCTGCACGTTGTTGTTCCTACAGCAACGATCCGTCCAGTCTTGTTGACCTTGGTTTCATTGATCTCCATGGCTGTCTGGTAGGGAATATTGAAATATTCCGAATCCATCTTGTGCTTGGAAACATCTTCAACCTCAATGGCGTTGAAGGTGCTCAGGCTTGGGTGGAGGGTGATGGGGAGAATCTTTACCCCGATTTTTTTGATTTTCTCCAGGATCGGCATGGTGAAATGCAATCCAGCCATAGGGGCAACCACGGCTCCGGTTTCGGAGGCGTAGACCGTCTGGTAGTCCTCCCTGTCCGATTCACGAGGTGTGCGGGTGAAATAGGGGGGCAGGGGAATGCTGCCAATTCTGTCGACAAGGCTGAAAACGTCAATATCCGGATTGAGGAACCTGATGGTTCTGCCCCGGGAGGTGGTGTTGTCGACAACTTCAGCAACCACATCCTCGTCAAAGTAAATTTTGTTGCCGACCCTTACCTTGCGGGCTGGATCAACCAGAACATCCCACAATCCAGCCTCTCTGTTGAGCACCCTGAGCAGGAAAACCTCGATTTTTGCATCGGTCTTCTCTTTCTGACCGAAAATTTTGGCAGGGAAAACCTTGCTGTTGTTCAAGACGAGCAGATCACCTTTTTTGAAATAGGAGGAGATATCTTCGAAGTGTTTATGTTCGATATCTTTTTTTCGCCGGTTCAGCACCATCATTTTGCACTTTTCTCTGGGCGAAGAGGGCTCATCAGCAATTTTTGTTTTAGGCAGGGTATAACGAAAGTTTGAAAGGCGCATGGGATCTTCAATAGGTCAACAAAAGGTCAAAAAAACACTACAACTCAATCTCACAATATAAAGCAGAAAGCTGGCTTGACGCCAGCCTTCATGCTTTTTTTTATACTTTTTTTATACCGAGGCAGAGTGGTAAGCAACTCCTTTCTTCAGGGTGATATGCTGTCCGGCAACACATGCAGGTGCATCATTTTCTTCAGCTTCGATAAGGGTAACTGTGACATCGTTTTGCGCAATGGTCACGGCATAACGGTTCTTTCTGAAACAGACGCTCAGCGAAAGTTTTTTCCATTGTGCCGGGAGGTTCGGATGCACATTGATTTTTTCGTTGTAGAAGGAGATACCTGCAAAATAACGGATCACCGTATCAAGCGTCCCTGCCATCACGCCGCAATGGATGCCCTCCTGGGTGGTGCCGCCCTGGGTATCCTGAATATCACTTTTGAGTGCCTCTGAAAACCATTTCCACGCCATCTCCTGACCATCATGCAGATAGCTTGAGATGATGCTGTGAACCACCTTGCTCAAGGTTGAGCCGTGACTTGTCCGTGGTTCATAATAGGAGTAATTGTTTCTGACAAGGGTCAGGGCGTCAGGCACCTTGTATCCGTTTCTTGCCAGCAGTTCTGCCACCTCTCCGGGAGAGAGGGTATAGAAGGTCATCAACACATCAGGCTGTTTGGCAACCTTGTACAAATCAGGCGAATCGCCTTCAGCTTTCAGTATCCTGTCCATACGGTGAATATTTCCATATCGGGTACGGTAGTGAGGCCAGTCAAGCTCCTTCAGGCTGTTGTAACCGTCAAATTGCTCCAGCACACCTTGCTCGTCAATCAGAATATTCAAATGGCTGCTGATTTCACGCCACAGTTCAGGCTCATTACTCTCAAGCTTAATCTTCGCAGCGAGTGCTTCAAAGAGGGCCGGATCCATTCTCTTGCCAATTTCAGCGGCCTTGTCGAAGAGCCAGATCGCCATGATGTTGGTGTAGGCGTTGTCTTTCAGCCCCTCCTTGCCGCTTTCGGGCAGCGCTTCATGAAATTCATCAGGGCCCATCACACCTTCGATATGGTATTTGCCGTTCTCGGGTTCATACGTGGCAATTGATGCCCAGAAGCGTGCGATTTCAAACATTAGCTCCGCACCGAACTCATTGAGGAACCCGGTATCGTCGGTGTCGTAGATGTAACGCCAGACGTTATAGAAGACTGCTATTGATACGTGTCGTTGCAAGGAACTGAGATCAGGGCCCCAGGCGCCGCTTTTAGGATTGAAATGGATGACCTGTGTATCTTCGCGGCCATCATCGGCAGTCTGCCACGGGTACATTGCCCCTTTGTAGCCATTGTCACGCGCATACTCCCTTGCTGCATCCAGCCGGTGGTAGCGGTACATGAGCAGCGCCTTCGAAATTTCAGGGAAGTGGCGGTTGAAAAAGGGGAGAATAAAAATTTCGTCCCAGAAAATATGGCCACGGTATGCCTCACCGTTCAGACCACGGGCTGGCATTCCGGCATCAATGGATGGATTGTGAGGCGAAGCGGTGCACATCATGTGGAAGGTGTGCAGGCGGAGCAGTTTCTGGCTGTAACGGTCGCCTTCAATGACCAGATCGGCTTTTTTCCAGATTTTATCCCAGGCATCGTTATGTGCCTTGAAGAGCGAATCAAAAGAGTCCTCGCTTTGCAGTGAAAGCCGGGCAGCTTTCAGCGGATCGGTACCCTTTGCGTCAAGAGAGGTATGAATCGAGGCCAGTTTTTCAATGGTGCACCCTTTGTTCGGATTAAGTGAGAGCTTGAAAAACTCGGCGATATAACGGTCGTTGCTCAACGTTGAACTTTCTACAACGGCTGGCTTGCCGTGGCATAAAATCCTTGTTTTGGTGCCGGTCACAATATCGTAATGCGATACATTGGTACGCACATGAAGCAGCATTACTCCATCTTCCGAGAGACCCTCCACCGCTTCCAGATGATCGCTTGTAAGCTCGTTGTAACGGGCAACATTCTTGTTCTGCACCCTGCCGTCAATTCCTGAACGGAACTCAACTTCAGCACTGTAATTGACCGGCTTCAGTGTGAACTTCAGCGCACAGCGATGCGGGTCATCCATGCTTGCAAACCGGCGACTGCTGATGCTTGTTATTCTTCCCAGGTTGTCCTGGATGACGAGATCCCGCTCCATGAGGCCGTTGCGCAAGCTCATGTTCTGGCGATAACTCAGTATTTTTTGCCCAAGCGGCTCAATGAACTCTCCGCCCCCAATCCTGAACTCGACGGGCAGCCAGTTCGGAGTATTGACAAAATCATTGTTGAAAACGATCTGGCCATGTACCTCCGAGGGTACCCGGTTGAAAACCCCTGCAATATAGGTGCCGGGATAGTGGTGGTTGGAACAGGAGGAGCTTTCATAAGCACCCCTTATACCGAGGTAGCCATTGCCGCATGAGGTCAGGGTTTCGCGCAGCTTTTCATCTTTGGGAGAATAATCGGTATAGGTGAGGTTCCACCCTTCAAACTCAAGCCCTTTGCTGAACCATTGTTCGATCTCTGTAACTGTGATTTCGCCAAGGTCACCGACAACAATATCAGCGCCATGCTCCTTCAGTTTCGATCCTTCGATGTCACGGGCAATACCGAGCACCAGTCCAAAATTACCCCGCGAGCCAGCCTGAACACCAGAGATAGCATCCTCGACAACAACACATTCATGCGGTTCCAGGTCGAGGTTTTTGGCCGCCATGATGAAAATATCAGGATTTGGTTTTCCCTTCAGGCCAAGATCTATGGAGACTTCGCCATCAACACGGGTCTCAAAGAGATGTTCAAGTTTGGCAAGCTTCAAAATGAGCTGGCAGTTGCAGCTTGATGAGGCGATACCGATTCTTATCCCTTTTGATATGAGTACCTGGATCAGCTCAACCGATGAGGTATAGACCTCCGGCCCCTCCTTGATAAGGATTTCGGTAAAGAGGTTGTTTTTACGGTTGCCCAAGCCACAAATCGTATTCCTTTCCGGATCATCGTCCATTTCGCCAAAAGGAAGTTCAATATCACGAGAGGCAAGAAAGCTTTTAACGCCCTCCATTCGAGGCTTGCCATCCACATATTTGTGATAGTCGTGGGCCGGATCAAAAGGGAAGTAGGTGTCGTTGTTTAACTCTGCATAATTTTTCAGGAAGTAGTTAAACATTGACTCCCATGCAAGACTGTGCACTTTTGCCGTGCCAGTGATAACTCCGTCAAGATCGAAAATTGCGCCTTTAAAAATATTGCTCATACCAGTAGTTAAAAGATTATCATAAAGCAAATCGTTTTTACAGGGAAAGCAGACCAAGAATGGTCAGAAGAATGTCGGGATAGGGTACCGTATAGCTGTTTGGGCAGATCTCTTCGATTTGCTTTTTCAGCGTATCATCCTTTGTAACAAAAATCGTCCAGACATCGTCAAACATTTCCATCGCTTTTTTCAGCATTGGAATGTCTGAAGGGGTATCGCCACACACAAGGGCTGAACCCCGCGTAGCGCACAGGCCAAGCTTGCTGCAGATAAAAGAGAGTCCGTCACCTTTGTCAAAATCCTTGATTGGTGCTTCGCCCGAAGCCACATCGATGGTCAAAATGATCTCAATGTCGAGGCCGGTGTCTTCAATTCTGAAATTTCGGCCACTCGGGTCTATCTCCCTGACAATCCCTTTTACCTTTTCAAGAAAAGCGCACGACTCATCATCCTTGATGGAGTGGCTGATATCCTGTCGGGCAACTGTGGTCTGGCCAAACTTGATTTGCAGGGCTGAACCGATAAAGTTGAATTTCTCAAAATCCTGTTCCTGGAGCAATACCACCATACGCTCGTTCAAAAGGTGGATTAGTTGCTGCTTTTTTTCTTCTATGGGGAAGCTGTTAAACTCACCATTGAGATCAATAAACTCTCTTCCCTTTGATCCTGCATAAATAAACGTGTTGTCCGGGTTGATTGAAACATTCAGAATACCAAAATCTTTCAGTGGGGCGGAGGTAATGAAAATAGGTTTGTCGCAGCGGTTCTTGGCAAAGCGAGTGAGAAAGACCGAGTTGTAGATGGGCTGTACCGATGAGCGGTATCGTCCGCAGTAGTTGTTGGTCGTTCCATCGCGATCGGTGATAAAGGCGTCAAAGTGTTTTCCTTTCAGCAGGGAAAATCCTTCATTGACATACGTACGGAAATCGGGAATAAATTTTGCGAGGTATTCGATAAACTTGTCTTCACCATGTTCCAGATAGTAGATGTCTTTCTGAAGCTCCCTGATTTCGTAGGTCAGATCGACATGAATCTGTTTTAACCCGTCAAGCCGCAGAAGCCGGTGCCCTGTATCGTCATCAATGTAGATGGTTTCAAGCGAGTAGAGTGCGTTTTTCAGTGACTCCACACATGTCTGCCCCACAACACGCTGCTTGATGATGTTATTGACGACTGGTGCACGCAATTCGCGGGTCTCAGCCTTGAGCTGGTAGAGCTCTTTCAAGGTGCGGATATCCTGTAATGAGATTGACGTGGAAGAGGTGCTCAACCGACACTCTGTAAGAATACTCTCGTGCATGGGTTACCGGTAAGGGTGTGATGGTGGAGTAATACGTTCTCCAATTTAATCAAAATCTTTCAGAATCCCTTACCAAAATTTCATTAAAAACAAAATCGGCATAAAATAAACGGCTTCAGGTTCGATTCAGCTCCCAAACCGCTCCTTCAAAAGGGCAAGAATCCTGTTGTGAATTACAGCAATGGAATCAAGGGCGTTAATCCATACAAAGCGCTGGCTGTTGATGCGTGCGATGTCGAGATAGCCCTGACGGACTTTGCGGTAAAATTCAATTCCAGAACGCTCCATACGATCAAGCTCGTCGTCCTGGAATGCGAGAGGAATTGATGTTTTTGAAAATTTCCTTTTCATCGCCTCTTCCGGTTCAAGATCGAGATAGAAGGTGATGTCAGGAGTGATGCCGCAGGTTGAAATTGCAATGATTGAACGGAGCACCTCCATGTCGATACCGCGACCATATCCCTGATAGGCGGTTGTTGAGTCAAAAAAACGGTCAAGAATGACGGTTTTTCCGCTTGCAAGGGCAGGCATAACAACCTCCTGAATCAGCTCAGCTCGGCTTGCCGAAAAAAGAAGCAGCTCACCGATCGGGCTGATCTCGTGTGAACTTTCAAGAAGGATCTGGCGAATTTTTTCAGCCACGGCTGTGCCGCCGGGCTCCCTCAGGGTGAGCACCTCAACACCCCGGGCATTCAGGGCGTGGAGAAGCTCTTGTATCTGGGTTGATTTTCCTGCACCATCAATTCCTTCAAAGGATATCAGCATTGAGTTTTGTGGAGAGTCATACTTGTAAAAAATGTACCTGGGCCGAAGTGGAAGTTAATGGGGCTGTCCCGTTGGTCGTATCAAAATTTCATTGACATCAACATGAGCTGGCTGGAGGACGGCATACATCACCGCGCGGGCAATATCATCCGGCTGAAGTTCTGCGGTGCAGGGTTTCTGCAGATTGTCCCAGAAGGGTGTATCGACCACTCCCGGTTCTATAAGGGTGACGCGTACCCCGGTTGCCACCATCTCATTGCGGATAGCCTGTGCCATGCCGGTGACCGCCCATTTTGTGGCCGAATAGAGGTTTCTGATGGAGGTGACACGTCCCACCACAGAGCCGGTGATCAGCAGGTGCCCCCCATTTTTTACCAGTTCCGGCAAGGTGAGCCGGGCTGTAGCGGCAGCACCATAGACATTGACCATCACCATCTCCTCCCACTCCTGCGGCTTGTCTTCGCCTCCATAAAAGGTCGATCCTTTAGAAAATCCAGCGTTGGCAAAAACAACATCAATGCGCCCGAAGTGCTTCAGCGTATGCTCCACCATGCTCACTTGCGACTGCCAGCTTGCAACATCGCAGGTGACAGCAAGCGCCCTCTCCGGGCCAAGCTCCGCCTGCAACCGCTCCAGTTTATCCGTAGAACGGGCGGCAAGCACCACATTAAAGCCCGCTTCAACGGCGCGTTTTGCCGTTGCTTCACCAATACCGGTTGATGCTCCGGTAATAAGAAATACCCTCTTCGTCATCGTCTCTTTGGTCATGATTTGATGCTGTTCAGTGCACTGTGTTTGCGTCCGTAAAAAAAGTAGATAATAAATCCCAAAAGCAGCCACACAATCAGCCGGAGCCAGTTTTCAGCCGGGAGCGAGAACATCAGCATCAAGCAGGTGAGAATGCCCGCAATTGGCACAAACGGTACCAGGGGAGCCCTGAAAGGACGATTGGCCTCCGGATGCGTTTTTCGCATAATGAGCACCGCGCTGCAGACCACAACAAA
>CAIXCO010000142.1 GCA_903917955.1 uncultured Chlorobiaceae bacterium
CAGACCATTGTCGCCAGTAATCAGGTTCATCCGTTTACCGAATTCCAGCTCCATGGCTTGAGATGGCCCGACGTTATGTAATTTCAGATGTTTAAGCATGAGTTTTCTTTAACGTTATCTTTGGCGCTTGTTGTTTCTCGAAAAGAGTTACATCACCCATTTTCCCCCTTCCGGTACAATATCGTTTTCAGATAATCCTCTGTTGCCTCAAATACCGGTTCTGCCTGATTGAACGTCCGCATCAGAGGAATAACCTTGGTTCGCACACCCATCCCTCTTGCGTCAACATATCCATAGTCACGCAGGATTTCCATAATCAGGGTATTTCGTGGCGAGCGTTGTCCGGCAACCATTTTGCTGACAGTCATTGAATTTTGAAGTTTCCCGGGGCTGATGACCTCCAGACGATCAGAGTAATTTGTCACTTCAATATCGACCGACCTTGTCCAGTCACGGTGAGCCAGCGCATTAATAACGGTTTCGCGGATGGCTTCCCATGGATAATACCAGCTTTTTTCCCGCCGCATATTGTTATCAATCACGGATGCCTCCTGAGTGACAAAGGGTTCAATCATAGAAGAAAATTTTTCAATCAGACCCTCATCAACCAGCTCTTTTTGCCCTGATGCAGAGCGTTGCCATCGCCCGACCAACGGTGCGTCAAGCACCACATCGAGCAACGCCTGATACTCTTTATCATCCCCCTGAAACGCCATCACTCGCAGTCCAGCCTGACGGAGAAAACGTCTGGGTTTTATGCCAAAGCAGAGCAATCCGGCTATCGAACAAACCCTGTTACCCATACTATCATCGGCTATCAACCCAAGACCAAGCAGGCGTTCTATCCATTCGCCATCGGTTTGTGGAATCTCAGGATCCTTGACAATGTCCCGCAAATAATAAGCCAGCCTGCTTTTATCAAGAGTGGATAATGATGTACCCGCAACCGGCAACACCTCAACATGAAGCAACCCGCCGCTTTCAAACAGGCGCAGTTGCTGTTCCCGTGACGCAAGTTCTGAGCGATCGCCCATTCGAATATAGACCTCTTCGCGGTTATTGTGGCGCATCACATAGGGTTTTGATATTCCGGAAGCAATCGTTATCACCCCGATTCGCAAACCCTTTTCAAGCTCTATCTCTTCATAGTAAGGAATGATTTGAGGGTGCACCTTATCGCGGAACGCATTCAAAACCCACTCCTGAGCATGGGCACGCTGAAGCCCGGTAAACTCTCCATTATCCTCAACGCCAAGAAAAATTCGGCCACCCTGAACATTCGCGAAGGCAACAATCTCCTTTGCCAACTGCTCAGGCCGAATATCATCCCGTTTAAATTCCACACCGGAATTCTCACCATTGGCGACCATTTCAAAAAACTCAGCTTTCAGCATAAGTCACCTCAAAATCCATCTCTTGTTTTCGGTTGATTGAATACTCTATTGCTACCGTTCAAGTATAATTGCGTCATTTTTCTTCCAACCTCAAATGATAGTCATTAATCCGCTCACCGTTAAAGATAGGGAACCAGGAGGCGGATTCTACGTCTTTGCCTCGGTCTTTGTCCCATTGTATGTTGGGTTTGCCGCAGAGGACATCATCGCTTTTGTCTGCGCCTTGGAATTGAAACAACCTGAATGGGTTCATACGCTTTCAACCCCCAGTCTCCTGTTAATATTTCAACCTGGCAGTTAAGCTGCGCATAATATTCAGCAACATTCTTTATTGTTGCATCTGCCAACGAGATTCCTTGAGCCGCTAAATTCGGCCACTCGATTGCCAAACTTTCAAGTTTTTCTGGAGACCACAAAACAGATTGCTCTGAAAAAGCAGCCCAGGGCGTCTCTTCTTTAGCACTTTTTTTTATCAACTCTGCTCATGCAGTTCCTCTCTCCCAACGACTATGAAGTGACTTGGCAATGTGATTTCCGGTTTCAATAATGCTTGCAAGAGGGAGCACAAAAGTAGTTCGATTCTGTTCTTCTTCTTGTATTTTTTCTTCAACTCGTAGTTTATCCCAACGATCACTGTCAGGCCCACAGCCTTCCATGCCAGGCACATCAAGCCATACACAGAGGATACTTGTATCCAGAATCAGGACTTTTCTCATGATTCCATCCCCTGGTTAACAGCAGCCTCAATGCGTCCTTCTGTTGATAATTGCCCCAATGTTCCGCCTGCCATAAGCTTTGGCAACTGGCCAATATCTTCAAGTTGTGTCAATAAACTATTGCCTGTGTGGCTATCCCGATGAACAACGATGATAAACGGAACCATTGATACCCCTGCAGCATCAAGGAGTGCGGGATTGTGTGTCGTAACGATTACATCAATACCTCGATCATGACCCAAAGATTTAAGCATCTCTATCAAAATATGAGCCCGTGATGGATGCAAGCCGTTATCCACCTCTTCAATAACGAGAAGGCTACCTGATTGGCGGGTAAGCAAAGCTGTTACAATGGCAAGAAATCGGAGGGTTCCGTCAGACATTCCTCTTGCATCAACAATGTGAGGTTCAGTAGAGAAAAGATCAATTTCACTGGACCAATTCTCCTGACAGTATAACATTGCATCATTTTGAAACTTCCCGACGGGTTCAGTCCAAATTCGCTGAATATCACGTTCAGGAAGTTTTTTCAGATAATGGGTAAGAGTTTTTTCAACCTCTTCTTTTCGTAAAGGGTCAAGTGCAGCGAGTACACCTGCAATATTTGATCCATCAGGCTGAAGCGTTTCAGAAAAAGGAACATAATTCCGCATATGACTCGGAACAGGATCAAAAACAAATATTTTTTGCAATTGAGATAAGACCTCTTTAATCCCTTCCTGTACCTCTTTTCTCAAAGAAAATGATTCAGCCTGTACCAATACAATGTGTGAGCGGCTAACATCAATTCGTTTTCCAGGCCCTTTTGTGCCAGTCGAAAAATAAGAGGGAATCCCGGGAGCTGCGCTTTCCTGAGGCTGGGTATAGTACAGGCGTATCTCTCTGGGCGTCTGACTACGAGGACCATACTTAAGAAGCGTTAGCTCCTCACCAGAGACCTCAGCTTTTACACCGTTTACAAGAACACTCAATACATATCGATACTCAATATCTTTATCTTCAGTGTTTAGAGTAATCACCATCGAAAACTCTCTCGTCGGCTTGCAGCAAACCCACTCCACCCCTCCACGAATGGGCAGGAGGTTGACATCCCCCTGAATTGACGGGTATATACCAACACCAGAGGCCACCCGCTGTAAAAAAAGTAACGCATCAAGAGTATTTGATTTGCCGCTGGCATTTGTACCGATTAAAATGGTAACAGGGTCGATATACAGCGTTGCATCCCTGAAACTTTTCCAGTTTTTTAATTTCAGTTCAGTAATCATATCA
>CAIXCO010000143.1 GCA_903917955.1 uncultured Chlorobiaceae bacterium
CAAAATGTTACAAAATAGCGGCGAGCAGCAGCAAAAGACAGTACTGCGTACACTAACGCATCGTAATCAGTGATAATAGAATGGTCGCCTTGTAGTGATCCGGATTTAAGCAGGTACAGAGCGATTCCAAAGAGTCTCTGGTGCAATATCGAGATTTCCTGGCCAGACTACAGTGCCATATTGCACAGAAGCCTTGAAGAAGAGTGGAGAGTTGAAGAGTTTGGTAAAGGTTTTTTTGTCGAAAAATGGCTTCATGTCAAATATTCTCCTCTCTCCGTTCTCAAAAACAAGTTCCAGGGTGTAGTCGTTACGAGTTGTTACCGTTATAACATCAAGAAGTTGTTCCATAATATCCTCCTTTATTGAAGTGGTGCGATCCGAAATGGCTCTTCACCGGCGCATGCAAGTTCCCAGTCAGCCATAAGCTCTTCTCTGTGAATGTCTATCACAAAATCGTAGGCGGCCTGGATGCCTTTATCCCACCAACCATTCAACGGCCTTGTTGATCATTCTGTATGTCCCACACAATCGTATCTGAACTAAAATCTTGTTCGTGAGGCCACATAATTCCATGGTGAGCGGGACGGACGAGGCGAAAATATGATACGTCCTCAAGTTCTTTAAATGCGCTACCACGCAGATAGGGTTTAACATCAAAAATACCAGAAACGCCACTACTCGTCACAATATCGATAAGGAAGTTATCCAACGGAACAGCTTTTATGATTTTATCCATTTTCGCTCTTTTTATTTTAATGGGTCAATCTTGAAAACAGGTTCACCTGCAACAGCCAATTTCCAGTCAACCATCAAATCTTCCCTATGAATTTCAATCCACGCCTGTACCAGTTTCATCTTGGCTGGTGGCAGACTGCCGATCAGGATTTCACCATCATCAATGGCTATTGATGCTTGGTGGTCACCGTATTCTGCATGAATATGTGGACGAGAATGCTTTTTATTGTCATAGAAATACATCAATATGAGAACTCCATAAAACATTGAAATTGTAGGCATGGTATAATTTTCTTGATTATGTTGTCTCTGCTCAATATGGTATTTTCTTCTCCAGCAGGCCCCCATTATAGCTCGGCAAGGGTTGGGTGAAGTGTACCTTAACCGGTAGACAAAAAGTGCCTGAGTATAAGTTGTTAGCCTGACCTGTTTATGCCGCATAGGCTAACGTAGCGAGAATATCATCAATGGTCATACCGCTTCAACCATTCGAGCACGTTTTCTACAGGATAACGCATTCCTCGAATGCAAGCCTTGTCATGGCAGATATTAGGGTTAATCGTGATTCGATCATAAGTTTGCATCGTATCAGTTACTCCTTGAAACGTTTATTGAAGAGATTACGCAAGAATTGTTAGTGTTGATGTTTAAGGTAAATCTTGTAGATGAATTTAACAATATTTTACCTCTTTGATTTTATACTGCTTGATGATAGATAGAATATCGGGGAATGTCCGGATCTCTGCCATTAGTGCGTAACCTCAGAATTCAAGAGATCCATAAGAGCGCTGTTCACAAAATTACATGTATCCATCTGCAAAACGTGCACTTCGCCGGTTTGCTCATCACGGATATGGACTTCGTGCACCTGCCAAAGTTCTTTCCGTACTTGGAAGATGCTTGCCAAGCAAACGTAGTCCTACTGAGAGAAAAGATTTTTAGCTCAGGGTGAGATGAATGCGCTCCATAGCCTCTTTGGCGGCAAGCTGTTCGGCATCTCTTTTCCGTTGGGCGGTGCCTGTTCCGAGGATCTGGTCGCTGCAGCTTACTGATACGGTAAAGCTCTTTTCGTGCTCTGCGCCGATTTCGGTTATCACGGTGTACAGTGGAGGGGGCAGATGGTTCGACTGGGTGTGTTCGATGAGGCGGCTTTTATAGTTATGCTCGGCGGCTACAATCGTCTTGAAATTGACATGTTCAATGATGTGGTGTATCACAAAATCGTAAGCGGCCTTGATGCCTTTGTCGAGATAGATGGCACCGATGAGGGATTCGAAGGCGTCGGCAAGGGCTGATTCGCTGCTCCGGATTTTATGATGATTGGCCGATTCGCCGAGGATGAGGTGGTTACCAAGCTGAAGGCTGCGGGCAAAACCGGCAAGGGATTTGCTGTTGACAATTTTGGCGCGGTTGCTTGAGAGCTCTCCTTCGGCACTTTCGGGAAAGCTTTTGAAAAGGTATTCGGAAACCAACATGCCGAGTATCGAGTCGCCAAGAAATTCAAGGCGCTGGTTCGATTCGATGGGGCAAGGTGTGGCAGGGTCGTGAACAACCGAGCGGTGAGTCAGCGCCGTCTGGAAGAGCAGCAGATTGATGCCCGGTTCTCCAATAAGTTGTTGCAAATAAGCAACCGTCTCATCCGAAAGGGCGCACTCTGTTCTGTAACTCTTTTCACTCTCATCCGCTCCCAAATCAACCAAGTTTCTCAGCTTTTGCCAAAACTTTTCCAAAGCCAGCAACGGTACTGCCTCAGAGCGATGAACCGTTCCTGAAAATCAGCGAGCCGTTGTGCCCGCCAAAGCCGAAGCCGTTGTTGAGCGCATATTCGATAGTGCGAGGTCTTGGTGTGTTCGGTGTTACGTCGAGGTCAACCAGCGGGTCAAGATTGTCAAGATTGATGGTTGGCGGAACAATCTGGTGCTGCATGGCAAGCAGGCAGGCGATCGACTCAACCACTCCGGCAGCGCCGAGCAGGTGGCCAGTCATCGATTTTGTTGCACTGATGCTGAGCTTGTAGGCGTGCTCACCAAAAACGGTTTTGATTGCTGCAATTTCTGCAACATCACCGAGTGGGGTGGAGGTGCCGTGGGTATTGACATAATCAATTTTTTCGGGCGTAATACCTGCCATGGCAAGTGCTGTTCTCATGGCATTGACTGCTCCTATGCCTTCAGGGTGCGGTGCAGTGAGGTGATAAGCATCGGCGGTTGCTCCTACACCGACGATTTCGCCGTAGATTTTGGCTCCACGGGCTTTTGCTGATTCGAGTGTTTCGAGAACGAGCGATCCGGCACCTTCGCCCATGACAAAGCCGTCACGGTCACGGTCGTAAGGACGGGAGGCTTGCTGTGGACGGTCATTGGCCGTAGAGAGCGCTCTGGCTGAGTTGAAGCCACCAACACTCATCTGCGTTATCGGTGCTTCCGATCCGCCACAAACCATGTAGTCGGCCATACCTGCCTGAATGAGCATACAGGCGTCCATGATGGCATGGAGCGATGTTGCACAGGCGGAAGCGGTTGCATAGTTTGGACCCCGGAGTCCGTTGCGGATTGAAATCTGCCCGGCAGCGATGTCGGGGATAAGCATGGGAATAAAGAAGGGGCTGATTCGTTTCGGGCCACGTTCCAGAAAATTCTTGAACTGCTGCTCGTAGGTGGTCATTCCTCCAATGCCCGATCCATGCACCACACCGATTCTGAGCGGGTCAATCTCCGTAAGATCAAGCCCGGAATCTTTCAGTGCATGGCCAGCAGCAATAACAGCATATTGACAGAAGGGATCCATGCGGTCAGCAGATTTTCTGTCGATATGCTCCGAAGCTGTAAATCCTTTAAGTTCGCAGGCAAAGGTTGTCGAAAAATCGGTTGTATCGAAATAGGTTATAGGCGCGGCTCCACTTTTTCCTTCGTAGAGTGCCTGCCAAAAATCCTCTTTGGTAAGACCTATAGGAGTGAGAACTCCTATCCCGGTAACAACTATCCTTTTACGATCCTGAGCCATAGATTTTGATATTAACTGGTTTCCGTTTGCCTGCTTTCCTGTGGGGGGGAATTGCTTACTTCTTTTTGACGATGTAGTCGATAGCCTGCTGTACGGTGCCGATCTTTTCAGCATCTTCATCAGGAATCTGTACGCCGAACTCGCTCTCAAGTTCCATGATCAGTTCAACGGTATCAAGTGAATCTGCACCGAGATCGTCTGAAAATTTTGATTCCATCTTGATCTGATCTTTGTTGACGCCCATCTTGCTGACGATAATATCGTATACTTTGTCTTTGATTTCTGCTTCGGTCATTGCGTGTTCTCCTGATTAATTGTTGGATGTAGATAAAAAAAAATGAAAAAGTTCGACAATATACAAAGAAAAGAGGCTTGCCCAAATCACATAACCATGCCGCCATTGACGCTGAGAACCTGGCCGGTGATGTAGGAGGATTGGTCGCCGGCCAAAAATGCAACGGCATTGGCTACATCCTGCGGTGTGCCAAAGCTGGAGAGCGGGATTGCTTCGAGCATTTTCTGGCGAACTTCATCGGAGAGCGCGTCGGTCATTTTCGAGGAGATGAAGCCTGGAGCGACGGCATTGGCCCTGATGTTGCGAGATGAAAGCTCTTTTGCGACCGATTTGGTGAAGGCAATGACGCCTCCCTTCGATGCGGCATAGTTGGCTTGGCCAGCATTGCCCATGAGTCCGACGACTGAGGCGATGTTGATGATTGAGCCTGAACGCTGCTTCATCATGATGCGGCTGACCGCCTTGGTGCAGACAAAGGTTCCTTTCAGGTTGACCGTCAGAACGGCATCCCAATCCTCTTCACTCATCCGCATGAGAAGTCCGTCACGGGTAATCCCTGCATTGTTGACAAGGATGTCGATTCTCCCGGTTGCTGCGGCAATGTCGTTGACAACCTTCTGTACGGCTTCGGCGTTGGTGACATCGAGCTCAAAGCAGTAGGCCTTTTTCCCGAGTTTTTCAACACCTTCGGCGGTCTCCGTCAGCCATTCGGCCTTGATATCGCACACAACAATATCGGCGCCTCTTGCAGCCAGATCAAAAGCGATTGCCTGTCCAATTCCACGGGCAGCTCCGGTGATAAGAGCAATTTTTCCTTCAAACATGGTTTCTGTCGGTTGATGTTAATGGCTTCGTGCACACAAATATGAATACAATTCTTAAACGAGAGGCAGAAGATCTGCTGCTGTGTCGATGCCACGAATAGCGACGGTTTTGTCGATACGCTTGATCAACCCCTGCAACACTTTTTGCGGGCCGATTTCAACAAACTCCGTCGCTCCGCTCTTGACCATCACTTCAACCGATTGTGACCAGAGCACGGAGCTTGTCAGTTGCAGAAGCAGGTTTTTGCGAATTTCGGTGGCATCGGTGACCAGCGCTGCAACAGCGTTCATACAGACTGGTATTTCTGCATCTTTTATCTCAATTTCGGCAAGTGCAGCCGCAAGCTCCTCTTCGACCGGTTGCATGAGAGGGGAGTGGAAGGCTCCTGAAACGACAAGCTCTTTTGCCATACGGGCTCCTTTGGAGGGTGCCAGCTCTATGGCTTTTTTGACTGCAGCAATATCTCCGGAGAGGACAACCTGGCCGGGAGAGTTGAAATTGGCCGCCTGAATTACTCCCTCTTGGCCTGCTTCAGCCAGGAGAGCCTCAAGGGCGCTGTCGGGCATTCCGATAATGGCCGCCATGGTTCCGGGATGTACCTTGCCTGCATTCTGCATCAGCTCGCCCCGTTTGGCCACAATGCGGATGGCATCATCAAAGCTGATTGCGCCCGCAAAGCAGAGCGCACTGTATTCGCCGAGGCTGTGACCGGCGCTCATGGCCGTATCGCCCCTGCCGAGCAGGGTGGCCGCAGCAATGCTGTGCAGAAAGATGGCTGGCTGGGTATAGCGGGTTTGACGCAACTCCTCTTCGTTGCCCGAAAACATGATGTCGGTGATTCGGTAGCCGAGGATGGTGTTTGCCCGCTCCATCATTTCGCGGGCTGCGGGAAATGTTTCAAAAATGTCACGGCCCATGCCGCAATACTGTGAACCCTGTCCCGGAAAAACGAATGCTTTCATGAATGCAATTGTTCAGTAAAGAGGTGAATTGTTCAGTTCACTGCCATTTTATATAAGTGCCACCCCAGGTATAGCCCGCGCCGAAACTGACCAGCACCAGATTGGAGCCTGTGTGCAGTTTGCCTGATTCGTCAAGTTCAGCCAGGCATATTGGTATGGTGCCAGCCGTCGTGTTGCCGTAGAGGGCGACGTTCGAAACAACCTTTTTCTCATCAACACCCATCCGCTCTGCCGTGGCGTCAATGATGCGCTGGTTGGCTTGATGGGGCACAAGGTAATCGACATCATCCGCCGTAAGGTTGTTGCGACTCATAATTTCACCGGCGACCTCGGCCATGGCCATGACTGCGGCCTTGAAGACCTGGCGACCGTCCTGGCGGATAGCGTGCATTTTTTTATCGACAGTCTCATGGCTTGCCGGATTGCGGCTGCCGCCTCCCAGCATGTAGAGATGATCGGTGCCGTTGGTTCCATCGGCGTAGAGTCGGGTATCGAGAATGCCGTATCCCTCCTCTTTTGCTGGTTCAAGAATGACGCCGCCAGCACCATCTCCAAAAAGGATGGCGGTGGAGCGGTCGGTATAGTCAATAACCGACGACATTTTGTCGGCACCGATGACCATCACCTTTTTGTGGACTCCGCTTTCGATAAAGCTCGCTCCAACGTTCAGTGCGTAGAGAAATCCTGAGCAGGCCGCATTGAGGTCAAAGGCCCAGGCTTTGCTGGCTCCGATAATTTTTTGCGTGAAACAGGCTGTAGAGGGAAAGAGCATATCGGGGGTCATGGTGGCCACAATAATCAGCTCTATCTCCGTGGCATCGATCTGCCTTTTTTCAAGAAGCTGCCGGGCAACCTCTCCGCACATGTACGAAGTTGGTTTTTCCAGGTCATTGAGTATCCTGCGCTCGCTGATGCCTGTTCTTGAACGAATCCACTCATCATTGGTCTCAAGCATACGCTCGAGGTCATGATTGCTCAGAATATTGGGTGGTAAATATTTGGCGGTTGCCGTAATTGCAGCTTTCATGCGTTCTATGCAGTTATTTCATGCAGGATAATACAAAATTTGCCTTTGCAGCCAGGGGGTTTCCTCCCCTTGCTGCAGAGGTCTACAAGTGGAAACGTGCTATTTTTCTGACAGGACTTCCGCAATATGCTCGTTGACCCGCCGTTCAATCATGTGTTCAGCCATGTAAATCATGTTCTTGATCGCCCTTGAAGAGGAGCGGCCATGACCGACAATGGAGATGCCATCAACGCCGAGGAA
>CAIXCO010000144.1 GCA_903917955.1 uncultured Chlorobiaceae bacterium
GCTCTCGCTGGCCCTTGCACGCTGGCAGAAAATTGGCCACGAAAAACAGCTTCTCTGGAGCTCAATGCGTATGCTCGTTCAACTCATAGCGGTCGGCTACCTGCTGAATCTGATCTTTGCTATCAACTCTCCGCTGCCGGTCGTGCTCATGCTGCTCACAATGGCCAGCTTTTCGCTCCAGGTGGCAGGATCGCGGATCAAGAAACGGATGCCAAATTTCTATCGTGTGGTCGGCAGCTCCATTTTCATTGGCTGCGGAGGAGTAACCGTCTATTTCTCTTTTCTGGTCGTCGGCTTCTCGCCGTGGTTCGACCCCCGCTATCTCATCCCTCTGGCAGGCATGATTTTCGGTAACGCCATGAACGGAGCAAGCCTTGCCGCCGAACGGCTCTCTGCAGAAATGCATGAACGGCGCGAAGAGATTGAATGCGCCCTCTCTCTTGGCGCCACATCCCGACAATCCGCCGCAGAGGCCATCCGGAATGCCTACAGTGCAGCCCTGCGCCCAACCATCAACACGATGGCGGCCACCGGCATCGTTGCCCTGCCCGGTATGATGACCGGCCAGATTCTTTCGGGGACGGAGCCCATCATTGCCGTCCGTTACCAGATTGCCATACTCTGCGCCATAACCGGAGCTGTGGCCGTGACCTCATTTTTGATTGTGCAGCAAGGCTACCGCCGCTTTTTTACTGAGGCCCATCAACTGAAGCAGGAGTGATGTGGGGGATCAGAATGAGTGGTGCAGTTTCACCAAAATAGTCAGAAAGGGTTTTGAATACGGATTCCATCAATCAGCATGCCACTATGCATATCCTCAGAAAACAGTACCTCTGCACCGGATAAGAGAGCAGAGGCAACAATATTGGCATCGTAGAACGATAATTGAAAGCGCTTGGCAATCTCTACAGCCTTCTCGTGAGAAGTGACAGTCAGTGGCTGAATGTCACAAAACGTTTTAACTGCCAGCAACAAAGCCTCAATCTCTTCCCAAGGCATCTTGAGCTTGCGTCGACAAACCGATACAACTTCATTGAGCACTTGTACACTAACGACTCAACCATCCGCAAGTATTTCTTCTGACCGATCGGCTTTGACTGCGTCACCAGACAACAGATACAAGACAATATTGCTATCGATAAACGGCTTGCTCACTGGTTATCGTCCCTTTCATTAGCTTGTTGGCGGTCAAAATGGAAATTTTCAGGCAATCGTCCACGAAACTGGTGCAGCCGCAAAAGTAACTCTTTGTTTGGCTCTTTTTTACTGACACAAAAAGCTTTTGCTCCTGTAGGCTGAAGATCAATTTCTTCGCCTTCTTTCAGATCAAAGGCTTGCACCAACAGAGCAGGAAATCTTACCGCAAGAGAGTTACCCCATTTTACAACTTGCATGATTTGCAGCCTCCAATAATTTGAAAAGAAGTAAACGCACTCAATTGAAAAAGCAATTTATCGAAAATTCGCGGAAAACCTCGCCCTTCAGGGCGGGGATGGATAGCGTGGCCACTGCAAGTGGCCTGTTTGTGCGCCCAGCATGTGCAAAATCTTGGAGGTGGAAGTCCTCCCGTGAGTTGGCCACAACGCTCCCTCCCGTAAATTACCCTCAATACAAGGATAACGCTTCTTCCGAATCATTCTGCTTGATCCCC
>CAIXCO010000145.1 GCA_903917955.1 uncultured Chlorobiaceae bacterium
AATCTCCGCCATCAACTTGGTGTGGGGCGTCTCATTCAGCGCATTGGAGCGGATACGACAGGTATCGATTATATCCTCTGGCAGGATACGACGGCCATTCTGGCGGCGACACCAAATGTTACGGGAGCAGCACCACTTCTTTCCGACACTCTTCTTGCCAGGGCGCTCTTGCAGCGAAAACCAACAACCCGCTTGACAACTTTTGACGGGCGCAAGGTTTTTGAAGTGCTCAAGCCATTTATCTATCGAGGTACCAATCTTGGGTTGCTGCGCATAGGTCTCAAAACCGATCACTTTATTGTTGCCCTGAACAAACTGCGTACCCGATTTATCCTGCTTGCCTTTCTGGCTGGCTTTGGAGGCCTTGTTATGCTCAGTCTGGTGATGACCCGCAGGAGTGAGGCTCGTATGGCTCATGCCTGCCTGCGGGCCGAGGCCTTTTCATCAACCATACTGGAGAGTATGGCCGATGCTGTTGTGGCGGTCAATGCGGATGGCCGTATTACCCTGATGAATGGCGCGGCGGAGAGGCTTTTCGCGCTCAACGCTCTCAACGTGCTTGGCCAGGAGGTAAAGCCTCTCTTGCCTGAATGTGCAGCGTTTTTCTCGCTCATCATAGATGAAAAAATGGTATCACTCCACAGGGAGTTTGAGTGCACTGCCAGCCGCAAAAGCCTTTTTCTTGCAGGAAATTTCACGCTCATTACCGGTTTCGACCACAGTATCGAAGGAGCTTTGGGCGTGTTGCGGGATCTGAGTGAGCAGCGTTCAATGCAGCGGGTCATCAATCGGCAGGAGAAGCTCAGCGCAATGGGGGAGCTTGCATCAGGAGTCGCCCATGAAATCAGAAACCCTCTCAATGCAATAGGAGTTCTTGCCCAGCGTCTCGATATTGAGTTTTCACCAACTGCGGATGAGGGTGAATACCGCCAGCTTGTTCGTGCAGTGGTCTCCGAGGTGCATCGTGTCAATGCCATTATTCAGCGATTTTTGAAATTCGCCCGTCCGCCTCAGCTCGTCATGGTCAAGAGCAATCTGGATGATTTCATGACCGGCTATCGTCCGATCCTGCAGGGAGAAGCTGATGCGAAAGGGATCCATTTTACCCTTCAGACCGGAAGTGGTGCAACGGTACTTCTTGACCGGGATCAGATGCAGCAGGCGCTGCTTAATATTGTGCAAAATGGGGTTGAGGCCACTGAGGCTGGGGGGATGATGACAATCGCTCTCTCCAGCCATGCAGATCGTGCGATTATCGAGATTACCGATACCGGTAGAGGAATTCCTGAAAAAGAGAGAGCCCGGATATTCAACCTCTATTATACCACAAAGGATGATGGAAGCGGTATGGGGCTGAGTATTGCCAACCAGATTGTTCAGTCACATGGCGGCATGATCGAGCTTGAGCAGCGAGAGCCTCAAGGCACCTGCTTCAGGATTATCCTGCCTTTGGCATAAAGTGCCTGGCAAAAAGTCATACCGTAACTGAATAAAGGATTGAATACATGAGTCACACGATTCTTGTTGTTGAAGATGAACTGGTGCAACTAAAGGCTATTTCCGGCTTTTTAAGCAAACAGGGTTACGAGGTGCTGCAGTCGGCCCGACCGGTTGAGGCACTTGCTCTGGCAAGGGAACATGCGGTCGATCTGGTACTGACCGACTTCAAAATGCCCGGCATGAGCGGTGTGGAGCTGCTTGAAGCGCTCAAAAAAATGAATCCGGCCATTGAGGTGATCATCATGACCGCCTACGGAAGTGTGGAGTCGGCGACAGAGGCGATGAAACTTGGAGCGGTGGACTATATCACCAAACCCATTGATCTCCGTCAACTGCAGCTCATGATCCGTAACACGCTTGAACGGAAGCTCCTTGTCAGCGAAAACTGCCAACTGCGCCAGCAGCTTTCAGAGCGCTTCAGTTTTGAGGGCATTGTATCGCAATCAACAGCCATGAGCCAGGTGCTCAATATTGCCGGGCGTGTAGCCTCCAGTAACGCTTCCGTACTCATTACCGGCGAAACTGGCACCGGCAAGGAGCTTGTTGCCAAAGCGGTTCATTTTGCAGGCTCCCGTCGTGAAAAGCCCTTTGTGGCTGTCAACTGTGCCGCACTCTCTGAAAACATCCTTGAAAGTGAACTTTTTGGCCACGAAAAAGGAGCCTTTACGGGAGCTGACCGTCAACGCAAGGGACGTTTTGAAACTGCGGAAGGCGGGACGCTTTTTCTTGATGAGATCGGCGAAATTCCGCTTGCCTTGCAAGTGAAACTGCTCAGGGTCTTGCAGGAAAAAACCTATGAGCGTGTCGGAAGCTCTCATCCCCTCCCGACGAATGTGCGCATTGTGGCGGCAACCAACCGTGATCTTGAAGTGATGGTGCGTGAAGGGAAATTCCGTGAAGATCTCTTCTATCGCCTGAATGTTGTTGCCATCCGCATTCCACCCCTGCGAGAGCGCCGTGAAGATATCCCACCACTTATTGACGCCTTTATCAAGCGTTTTGCTTCCGAAAACAGTAAAAAAATTACCGGTATTTCAAGGGAGGCTATGGATCTGCTTATGAAGCACTCCTATCCCGGTAATGTTCGTGAGCTTGAAAATATTATGCAGCAATCCATTGTACTGTGCCGTGGCGAGATGCTTGTTTGTGAGGATCTCCCGTTGAGAGTGCATGAACCCTTTTTTGAAAAACCCTCTTTTCTGGAAATGGAGGGAACATTCACCGAAAAAGTGGAGGCTTTTGAGAAATCATTAATTCTTGATGCATTGAAAAAGGCGGGCAATGTGCAGACTCGCGCCTCTGAACGGCTGGGAATCGGTGAACGCCACTTGAGATACAAGCTGAAAAAATACGGGCTGAAATAATGTGCCTGGTGATGAAGCCGTTTTAATGAGTGTGACGACGATATGGTCGATTCAGCGACCGGCTGGTCGAGATTGATGAGTAAACGGTCACAAAAAGTGATGCCTGTGAAAATGATAACTTTTTATATAATATATTTTTATCTGTACTTATTTGTTCGTGGCACGCAATTTGATTCTATGAGTAGTGGTGGCAGAAGGATTGCTACTTTGCCAGGCACTTATCACGTTGTCATTTCGAAGAACGAAGTGAGGAGAAATCTTACAGCACAATAAAGATTTCTCGCTGACGCTCGAAATGACAGGATATCAAGTAGCTCATTATTCAAGCGATGCTTACTCATTTAAATACAGGAAGAGTTATGAAAAAGATTATTGGTATGGTTGCTGCAGCCAGTGTGGTATTTGTTCTCTCACAGGCAAGCACGGTTTATGCGAAGGGTCCACAGAATCAGGGTATGAATATGATCGGCGGCGGTGGTATTGGTAATTTTGTTGATCTCAATGGTGACGGCCTCAATGACGGGGCACTTGATGCAGATGGCGATGGAATTATCAATCGCCTCGACTCTGATTATGTTCGTCCACAGGATGGTACAGGTCGTGGTCGTGGAGCCGTTTCGGGGACAGGAACAGGTACACCGATCCTTGATAGCACAGGCCCTCATGGCGCAGGAAAACCGACCCGTTGATTGAACTTGTAACCGCTTTTTCAGTCAGAGGAGCTTCCCGGTAAAAGCTCCTCTGACTGAAAAAATTTTAAAGAGTGGAGTTCTCATGTGTGTTGCCAAAACAATTTCCTTTGTCGCCCTTCTCCTTTTGTACTCGGGTAGTTTTGTCGGGGAGGCATTTGCCGAAGCGCCAGCAACCATCAATCAGAAGCAGCAAAGGCTGGTTGATGGTTGCTGGGGAGGCGGGGCGCAAAAAAAGATACAATTTCTTGATAAAAATGGCGATGGCCTCAATGATCTGCTTCAGGACAGTGACGGTGATGGTATTCCTGATGGAAGGATGTGTAACGGTTCAGGAGCTGGTGCTGGCCGTGGAGCTTTTTTTCGGCAGGGTGAAGGTGGTATGATTAATGGTGCAGGGAGAGGGTTTGGTAATGGATTCGGTCAGGGTCGAGGAAGAAGATAGGGGCGTGACCCAACAACTTAAATAGTATAAAAATGAAACGATTGTTCTTGATGGTGGGTATGGGGTTGCTGTTCAACACTGCAGCAACTGCAGCAACGAAAGCCCTGGATGGCCAGGCAATTTTTGACAGGAACTGCACGGTCTGTCATGCAATGAATCCTCCGCCAAAATTAGCTCCCCCGATAATTGGGGTTATCTCACAATATCATAACAGATTTCAGACAAAAGAGGATGGAGTCAATCACCTTGTAGCCTATCTGAAATTACCCAGGAAGCAAAATGCAGTTGAACCCCAAGCAATTACACGGTTTGGCCTTATGCCTCCATCACCCCTTTCGGAACCGGAATTGAGAGCTGTTGCCGCATGGGTATGGGATCAGTATGACCCGGCAGTGGGCGCGTGTGGAGGTTTCAGAGGACAGGGAAGAAGGGGCGGATACTAAAACATCACACAGGGAACTCCAATGAAAAAATCATTCAGGTGGCGGGTCTTTATAAGCTTCGGGCTTTTTATTGCACTATTCATGATGCTCGTTTCGGGCGTTATTCTTTATATCTCACCTCCCGGCAGGGTCGCAAACTGGACTGACTGGCGATTGATCGGTCTTACAAAAACAGGCTGGCGGAATCAGCATCTTATTTTTGGATTTGCCTTCATTCTGCTCTCGCTTTTTCATCTTTTTCTGGTCAACTGGAAGGCGTTTTTGTGTTACCTCAAAACAAAAACAGCGGAAGGTGTCAGGCGACCAGCGGAGTTGGTGGCCATTCTGCTGCTCTCATTGTTTTTTGGAGTCGGTACCTATTATGGTCTCGAACCCTTTTCAGCAATCATACAGTTTGGCAACAGCATCTCCAGCTCATGGGAGAGCCAGGAGAAGAGAGCGCCCATTCCTCATGCCGAACTTATGACCTTGACAGAGCTCTCGCAGCAACAGGGTATGGGTGGTGATCCTGAAGCACTGAAAGCAAAACTTGAAAAAGCGGGATTAACCGTAGCCTCTTCAAAAGAGACGCTTGCGGCAATTGCCGAGGCGAATGGTATGGCGGCAGAAAAGGTTTATGAGATGCTTGCGCCAGAAGAACATGGGGGGGCGAAATTGGACGGAAAGGGTTTTGGGCGAAGAACCTTGCAACAGATAGCGGGTGAGGCCAATGTTTCAGCCACCTCACTGCAACTTGCACTTCGTCAGAAGGGGATAGAGGCAAAAACTGATATGCCGCTCAAAACAATTGCAGAAGAGAATGGTGTGGAGATGCGAGAGTTGCGTCAACTGCTTGAGACGATGATCAGGCGGTAATGAATCCCTGCCGAATCACACAGTGCGTAATGTTGTTCATGCTCATCAGGGGGGAGGGGAGATTGACCTTGTTGACTCTGATGAGCGTATGAACGCCCGGTTGTCGGTTTATCAACGTTTGTGATTGATAGTGCGACAACTACTCTTCTGCAGGAACAACTTTACATAATACATAAATATCGAAAGCTTGGCGCGGCGTTGGTATTGTAACGACTTGTCTTCATCAAACGCAGCTTTACATAATAAATAATTTACGAAATGAGAAAAAGTTAGGGCGAAAAAGAAAAAAGAGGTAATCGGCTTGCTTGATTATTGGCATAAGCTTATAATTAATCTTTATCTTTACAACACCCATTCACAAGTCTACTGCTATCCATGAAAACCGACATGATCATCACGATAGGGGAAGGGAAAAAGGTTGATGCCGAGTTCAACGGTTTTTCCATCCATACGGACCAGGCGATAGAGGCTGGGGGAGAGGGCTCTGCACCTGAACCCTTCACCCTTTTTCTTGCTTCCATCGGCACCTGTGCAGGAATCTTTGTCTCCTCATTTTGTCAGCGCCGAGGAATACCATCAGAGGGGATACGTCTCGTCCAGTCCCATTTTTTCAACGAGTCAGGTCATGGCGTTGAAAAAATAGAGCTTGCCATTGAGCTTCCCCCGGATTTCCCGGAAAAATACAAGGATGCTGTTATCAGTGCCGCCAACCTCTGTACGGTTAAAAAACACATCCTCAATCCGCCCGAATTTGTTGTTACAGCTCGATGAAAAAGAGTCGGGTCGGCAGGCCTACACTATGCCGTTGCGTGCAGGATTTACCAAAGATCACCTGTTTCAGGCCGGATGGCATACCTCACAATGAGCTTACAACGGTTCTTTTGACGATTGACGAACTGGAGGCCATTCGGCTTGCGGATAAGGAGGGTTTATACCAGGCTGTTGCTGCCCTGCAGATGAATGTCTCTCGTCCTACCTTTGGTCGTATTCTTGATTCTGCTCACAAGAAAGTAGCCGAAGCCATTGTTGATGGCAAACAGCTCTGTATCCAGGGAGGAGTTATCCGCTCTCTTTGCGACTCTCTTCCAACTGACCGTCCGGATATCTGTGTCTGTTCTGAATGTGGTTTTGAGTTTCCGCACATCAAGGGAGAACCTTGCAGGGAGACACGCTGTTCGCAGTGTGGCGCCTCACTGAAACGCAAGGGTGGCTGCATGACCGAGCTGCAACTCTGATTGCTGTTTATCCATGGAATAATCTTCTTTCAGTTTGCTTGTGCCTTTCGTGTATTTCGTGGTTCACTCTTTATTGCGTCTAATCACAAAAAACACAAAATCGTTTATATCACCATTGAATTAAAGAAAGAATAACGATATTTTGCTTTTTTGTTATGATTGATACATGGAACAGTTTGGATAAATTTAATCGCGAGGCATTGCAATGGGATGAAAATCCGCAACGCAGAGCAGTTGCCCTTGGCGTTGCGCAAGCAATCATAGCGGCTGT
>CAIXCO010000146.1 GCA_903917955.1 uncultured Chlorobiaceae bacterium
GCTCTCGCTGGCCCTTGCACGCTGGCAGAAAATTGGCCACGAAAAACAGCTTCTCTGGAGCTCAATGCGTATGCTCGTTCAACTCATAGCGGTCGGCTACCTGCTGAATCTGATCTTTGCTATCAACTCTCCGCTGCCGGTAGTGCTCATGCTTATGGCCATGGCCGGTTTCTCGCTCCAGGTGGCGGGATCGCGCATCAAGAAACGGATGCCGAATTTCTATCGTGTGGTAGGAAGCTCGATTTTCATTGGCTGCGGAGGAGTAACCGTCTATTTCTCTTTTCTGGTCGTCGGCTTCTCGCCGTGGTTCGATCCCCGCTATCTCATCCCTCTGGCAGGCATGATTTTCGGTAACGCCATGAACGGTGCAAGCCTTGCTGCCGAACGGCTCTCTGCAGAAATGCATGAACGGCGCGAAGAGATTGAATGCGCCCTCTCTCTTGGCGCCACATCCCGACAATCCGCCGCAGAGGCCATCCGGAATGCCTACAGTGCTGCCCTGCGCCCAACCATCAACACCATGGCGGCCACCGGCATTGTTGCGCTGCCCGGTATGATGACCGGCCAGATTCTTTCAGGCACAGAACCCATCATCGCCGTGCGCTACCAGATTGCCATACTCTGCGCCATAACCGGGGCTGTGGCCGTGACCTCATTTTTGATTGTGCAGCAAGGCTACCGCCGCTTTTTTACCGACGCCCATCAACTGAAGAGTGAGTGATGTGGGGGGATAGGGCTGATGGTAGAATGTTAACGGATAATGATGTGACTGCCTTAAAGAGCCTTGGATAACGGCGCAACACACGCCATCTGTTCGCCATATCCACCAGTTCATGCGCAATTTTTTGCAGGGGTAAACCTGTTTAACATCAAAAAGAAAATGTATATTTAACGCACAACAGTCGCAAAAATTCCATCTATGCCCACTACACAAACCCCTGCCAACCCGACTGACAACTACGACAGTCCATGGAAAGAAGCCATTGAACACTACTTTTCCGAATTCATGGAATTTTACTTTCCTGACGCTTATGCGGCAATTGATTGGGCAAAAAAGTACTACTTCCTTGACAAGGAGTTGCGGGCGATTTTTCCAGAAGCCGAAGTAAGCAACCGTGTTGTTGATAAGTTGGTGCAGGTAGAACTCTTGAAAGGAAAGGAGACTTGGCTGTATATTCACATAGAGGTACAGGGCACACAACAAGCGGACTTTGCCAGGCGAATGTTTGTTTACAACTATCGTATTTTTGACAAATACGATAAACCAGTAGCAAGCTTTGCGATTCTTGCTGACAGGCACCGTAGATGGCGACCAAATTCCTATGGCTTTGAATTTGCGGGAAGCAAACTTATACTGGAATTTTCAATCGTCAAGCTGATTGATTATGAACCAGGAATAGATGAGCTTCTCACGTTGGATAATGCGTTTGGATTGATAACTGCGGCGCATTTACTCACCCAGCAAACTCGCAAGAAAAATGAAGAGCGCTATAACGTCAAACTCCGCTTGATACGGTTGCTGTACGAACGCCAGTGGGAGCGAAAGCGCATTGTGGAACTTTTGCGGGTTATTGACTGGTTTTTAGAATTACCAAAAGAGTTACGGCAAAAATTAAAAGCTGAAATCTGTCAGATAGAGGAGCAACAAAAGATGAAATACGTTACCAGTTTTGAGCGTGATGCTATGGAAGAGGGCTTTGAGAAAGGCATTGAACAGGGCATTGAACAGGGCTTTGTGCAAGGCAAAGAACTTGGAGTTGTGGAAGGCAGGATTGAGGTTGCTCGCAAGCTTATGGCAAATGGGTTTAGTGCGGAACAGGCAGCAAGCATAGCTGATGTACCTGTGGCGTTACTGCAATCGTCTTGAACAATATCAATGTGTTCCTTAAGATATCTCTGCTCCGGTTGCCGACCCATTGGCATTGTGGAGTCAGTTTTGCACAGGAGCAAACATTGTTTCTGTCCTAAAAACATCGAACCGCTCTTCTGCCCGACCAATTGTTGAGCATACCGTTGCCGCCGTGGTATGATCTGAATCATTTAGCCGCAGGCCCGGAGGGGTTGAGTTTTATCTCGCTGTTCGACGACACCTCTGATGTCTGGAGTGATGAAGACTTTAAGCTGGTAGAGCCATTGACAACAATTTCGCGTTGATCACGCCGGGATGAGTTTGTCAAAACACAATCTGTGCCAGCTTTTTTGTTATCCGAGTCAACTGAGCCATAACGGCTCCTTTTCCCAAATTCCCGAAAAGCCCAACGCCTTCAAATCTACAGTCGGATATTTCCCAAACAAAGTTTTGAGTTTTGACAGGAACTTGTGCCCCGGACTGATTGCATCTAAAAGATATTTAATACAGCAGATATGCACATACAACTGATGATGTTCAGATACGGGCGGAACCATAGTTAGCCATGGTGCCGGGGGGCTTGGAAGCAGCTTTGGACGTCCAGGAAGATTTTTATTCCACAAGCGTCCATGATGAGCACAAATGTTCCTTATTTGCGAGAGGGCCTGTAACCAAGTTCTTAAATATGTGTGATTTACCGTATTAAGCTCTTTTGCTATGGTATCCTTTGAAGCAATTTTTGAACCAAGATTTCCATAAAGTTTCGACAAAAGACCAAAACTGACCACCTCAAGCGTTTTCCAGGCCGGGGGCCGTCGTCGATCAGCACAATACTTCTGATAATGCTGATCAATAAATACCTCTTTTGAATGTTTTAAATCGCGATCTATTGACTGCAAATTTTCAGCAAATGCCGATGAATTCTTAAAAATCGAGGGATTTTCAAACCACCACGGATCAACCTCATAAGAAAGATGATTGATCATGCGTGTACGAAGAGCTATCTCAACCCGTTCGATAGCGTCAAACACCAGTAGTCTCAATTCACTGTCAAAACTGTAGAGAGCCACAACATCCTCAAAACGGCTGTTTGGTTTAAAAACATGGTTAACCTTATCTGACTGCATTGGCCACCAATAACCAGCAAGCCGGTAATAGCTGATATTTTTAAGATAATGCTCAGCGAGAGAGTCATCCACAATCAGAAGACCTCTCGACTTCAGTTGCTGAATTTGAGCATCAATCGGAATGGAGAGCTTTTGATAATGCATAGGTGCAAATAAAAAAGCCTTACAGATTCAGAAAACCCGTAAGGCTTACAAAGCAAAAGACTTACCCCGGTACGCTGTTCTTATGGGAAGCGTGGCAAGTACTGTTCGAAAGAGTATACTTAAAATAATCTTATTCTGTAAATAATTTTCGATGATTACCATTTAAAAACCACTCTCACACCACCGGCTTCCCGGTCAGGTATTTCCGGGACTTCATCGGTATGCTGAATTCTTGGAGGCGGGGGGTTTGGTGGCTGGGGGGCGCTATAATGTCGGGAATAACCCGCTTTGTAAGTTTTTCCAACTCTTTAACAGCGGATTTTTTCGACTGGATACTATAGCAAGCCATTTTTTTCAGATCTTCAACAACCTGTTCATGAGAGATTGTCGGTTCGTCCTTGCGTTCAGCAACAGATGCCAAATCTTCAAGATCCTCAAGTAACTCATAAAAATCGTTTATCGGGAGAATCACCGATTTTTTGACCCCGTTTCTATCGGTCACATATTCCGGATGAAGGTCCTCAACGTGTAACATGTAGCTTGGCAACCAGTGCTGCTTGAGCTTTTGCATCGCCTTTCTTTTCAAACAAGTTGAACATAGTTATTTTCAAGTGTTACGTTGAAATGAATGTCTGCTTTAAGAGCTTTGAAAACTTTCAAAATCGTGTCAATTGTTGCACTGTTTGTATTACTTTCAAGTTTTGATATTTGGGATTTCTGAACGCCAACAAGCTTTCCTAATTGTTCTTGTGTCAAGTTTCGTTCTTGTCGTGCCGTTTTAATCATTTTTCCCAAAACGTCCATCCGAAGTTCATACTCGTATTGGTCTCTCTCTTCAGTACCAATTTTGCCGATATATTTATTTTTCATTTCGGCAAGTGAATATGATTTAATTTCTGACTTTGCCATTGCTTATTTCTTTAGTTTATTTTCAAAATATTGCTCTTTGATTCTTACAGCTCTTTCAATCTCATTTTTTGGAACTTTATCCACTTTCTTTATGAACCCATGAGTTGCAAAAACTAAAGTATCGGTGTTGTCAGATTTATCCCAAAAAGCAAGAAGTCTTATTTGAAGTCCAGCAAATATTGTCCGAAATTCCCAAATATCATTTTGAAGTTTTTTGAAAAGTTTTGGGTCGTTAGTCTGTTCAGCCAGATCAATGTTATAGAATATTTTCTTCGCAGTTTTAGAATCAAGTTCTGAAATAAACTTGTCGGCTTCTTCTAAAAATCTGGTTTGAAACTTTTGCATTTATTTATCTTCTTTCAAAGATAGTTAATGTTTCCAAATATAGCAACTTTTGTTTCTGAATGAAGACTCCCCGCCGCAAGCAGCGAGGTATCTGTTTTTAGGAAAACGCTTAACAGACTTCACCGCAAGCGGTAGGGAATTCAACACTGAGAGAGTAATGTCGGATTTCCGTTTTTCCAAGGTCACGCATACTTTGTTTCCGTTTTGAAAAACTTGCCGGACGGTCTGGCCGGGCATGGGCTATCGATTTTCATGTGAGGTCTCCATTGCGCAGCTCCCTTGTTTCTGTCTTAAAAACCTCGAACCACTCTTCTGCCAGACCGATTGTTGAGCGTACCGTTGCCGCCGTGGTATGATCTGAATCATTTAGCCGCAGGCCCGGAGGGATTGAGTTCTATCTCGCTTTTTGACGACACCTCTGATGACACCTCTGATGTCTGGAGTGATGAAGACTTCAGGCTGGTAGAGCCATTCAACCATTTCACGCTGGTCACGCCCGGATGAGTTTATTAATATTTTGACGGAGGTTGGGTGTTGAGGGTACTATAACAAGCCATTTTTTTTCAGCTCTTCCACAACCTGTTCATGAGAGATTGTCGGTTCGTCCTTGCGTTCAGCAACAGATGCCAAATCTTCAAGATCCTCGAGTAACTCATAAAAATCGTTTATCGGGAGAATCACCGATTTCTTGACCCCGTTACTATCGGTCACATATTCCGCATGCATGTCATCAACGTGTAACATGGGTAAATATTTGAAATGTTTGAAGATACGCCACCTCGTCAACGGCTGCATTTCATCATGCCGCATCAAGCAGTATAAAACAATTCAGAATCAGTTTATCAGTGAGCGGTTAATCGGGGCGCTGTTATAGCAATCTCACCCCATCGTTGCAGCCATTCACGATCAGCACTGCCTTTTGGCAGAGTCTTGCGACTATGCAACCATTGCCCGAAAGCACTCCAAAGCACCGCCATCGCCCGCAACACAGAGGATTTTCCGCAGCCGTTCGGGCCGCTGAAAAGAATATTGGTTGCTATCGTTCCGCTCCAATCGTCTTTAAAGCGGAAGAGCTGAGAGCCAAGCGGCCCGGCTTCACTGGTATGGAGGGCAAGTATTTTCATAAGTTTTCTGATTATCGGTCAAAATATGCCAGCCCACCTTTGCACGAATTATAAATGATTGTATTGTTCTGCGAACGTTGCTTCATGCACATAAAGAAAGAGGATGTACGATTCCACAAGTTCATTGATTAAAAATATTTTCTCCATCAAGCAAAGCAATAAAATTTTATTTCTTTATACTTTAGAAACCTGTACTACCTTGATTATTCATTTACAGGAGACTTGGTGCAACCTCAGTCATCCATGTCTCATGTAAATCCGCCCACTTTGTAGAATGGGAACCAAGTTTTGCCGCCTGACGAGGATGAACAAGTGGCAAAATTTTCATATCACGACCAGCAATCGAAATATCATGGAGCAAACCATACTGGTCAAATGAATCAC
>CAIXCO010000147.1 GCA_903917955.1 uncultured Chlorobiaceae bacterium
AGAGCGCCCCACCGCCAGAGCTGGCTGTCAGCCATTCCAAGGCGACCATTCTCCTTGTTGAAGATGAACCCGATATCCTGATCCTCTGCAAGGAGATGTTTGAAGAAAACGGCTACACGGTTCTTGCCGCCGCGACGCCCAATGAGGCCATCCAGCTTGCCGAAGAGCACAAGGAGAAAATCAACCTGCTCCTGAGCGATGTGGTGTTGCCAGAGATGACCGGATGCGAGCTTTACAAAAAGCTGCTGCCAACCATCTCGGAACTCAAGGCGCTCTTTATGTCTGGCTACACCCCTGACGTCATTGCCAGTCAAGGCCTCTTTGATGAAAAGATCGGTTTTATCCAAAAACCCTTCCGCTTCAAATCACTCTCCGCTGCCGTGCATGAAACCCTTGCCTCCTTACCCCACACTCCGCTGGGCAAACATGATGGCAAGGTTCCGCATTCGCCGTAACATCTCCGAAAAAGCGTATTTTCTCTTTACAGCCCTTTCGCCTGCTGTACGCCTGCCGCTATCTGGTGACGGGGTGATCGACGCCAAGGGCTGGCCTGGCTTTATGGAAGACCATACCTTTCGTTTGGCTTTCTGTTGTTCCCTGTTGAGGGAACTTTGTATATTTGAGGCAAAACCGTAACAAAAACTATGGCAATCCGCTTCCCATGAAACGATATTATGTGCTGGCCTTGCTGATGCTCTTCACTCTCTGGAGTGCACCTGCAACAGCGGAAGAGAGGAGCGTACAGCCTGAAAATCTGACGGCACTTGTTGCAGCCGCAGTAACAAATAATCCGGAACTGAAGGCATCAGAATCACGCTGGCAGATGTTCGCAAGCAGGGTGAAGCAAGCCGGAGCGCTTGACGACCCAATGGTTATGCTCAAGGTACAGAACACACCAGCCCGCGACCCACTGGTGTTCAACAGCGATCCCCAATCCGCCAAGGTCATCGGCATTGCACAGCAACTCCCCTTCTGGGGTAAACGCGGCCTCCGCCGTGATGTTGCCAGATACGAAGCCGACGCCTACCACTGGGCCTTCGAGGAGCGCAAGCTTGAGTTGAAGCGAATGGTGAAGGAGAGCTACTACCAGCTTTGGGCCGTTGACAAAGGGCTGACGATTGTCAGCAAAAACCTGCAACTGCTGAGCAACTTCATAACCATTACCGAATTGAAGTACTCGGTCGGGCAGGGCGTGCAGCAGGATATCTTCAAGGCGGGCCTTGAAAAATCGAAAATGGTTGAGATGCAGATTACCCTGCAGCAACAGCGCAAAAGTCTGGAGGCAACACTCAACTACCTCCTCTCACGCCCGGGAGATACTCCGGTTGGCCCGGTCGCCGATTTCAGTTTGCCGCCGCTCACGCTTTCGCGGGAACAACTGAACGCAAAGGCCAATGAAGGGCGCCCGCAGGCAAAAAGCCTTGGCAGCCTTAAAGAGAAGGCCGATACCTCCCGCCGCCTGGCAAGAAGAGAGCTCTATCCCGATTTCAACGTTTCACTGGAGTATATGATCCGTGACGCGGTATCAACAGAGATGGCCACCGATCCGGGCGACAACATGGTGAGCCTTGGCGTTACCTTCAACCTGCCCCTCCAGTGGCAAAAACGGCAGGCAATGGTGGCCGAATCAACCTTTGAGAGCGCAATGGCGGCTGGAGAGCTTCAAGCCTTGAAGAACAGCATCTCCTACACCATCAACGAAACCTTGGTACAACTGGAGCGTCGCCGCAAACTCATTGAGCTGTACAAGGGTGGTCTCATTCCCCAGGCAGAGCAATCCCTCCAGTCGGCACTCATCAGTTACCGGGTTGGCAAGGTCGATTTTCTCACACTCCTCGACAGTCGGATGAACCTCTTTAACTATGAACGGGAACTCTATGAATCGCAGGCGGAGTATATGATGAAGCTTGCGCAACTTGAAGCGGCAACCGGAAGCGATCTGACGGCTACACCCGGGCCCTCATCACGATAAATAAACACCATGACCCTGAACAAAAAAATTCTCATCCC
>CAIXCO010000148.1 GCA_903917955.1 uncultured Chlorobiaceae bacterium
AAGCGACCTTGGCTATGATCTCCTCTTTCATCGCCTTTCGGTGAACGACTCTTCCGGTCTCTGGCAGGCAGAGGAGAACTCGCATCTCATTTTGGGAAGAGATGTGGCGCGCTTCAACCATTTCACTATCACAAAGGGTGGGCAGCAGGCTGTGCTGCATGGGGAACTGAGCAACTCAGCGTCGGGGAGCTTTCAATGCAGCTTGAAAAATCTTGAGCTGAACGAGCTGAAGCGCATCGTCATGGAGCCCTCTTTCAACAAGCTTACCGGAACCATCAATGCCTCCTTGACGGTCAGTGGAAACCCTGAACAAAAAACCAGCACGCTCTCGATGAGTGGCAAGGATATCCGTTATGAAGATATCTTGATAGGAACCTTGCAGGCCAATGCACTCCACAACGGAAAGCAGCTTCGTTTTGAACTGCACAGCAGCCCTGCGAGGCCCGACAGGATCGCTGAAAAAGCGGCGCCACTGATGAACACCATTGATGGAAGCGGCACGATTCCTCTTGCAATCAGTTACTATCCTCTTCATGTCAGGATGACGGAGCAAGAGCGTATCAATGCAACCCTCCGTTCTGACAACCTTTCGGCCCAGTTTCTTCGCTACCTGCTCCCCTTCTTTGAATCGGCTGAGGGCATTATCCCGACCATGCTTACCATTGGAGGAACAACGCCAAAACCTGACGTTTTCCTGACATGCCGTCTGCAGAATACCGCCATTACCATAGAGCCAACACAGGTCTCTTACCGCCTTGATGGCGAAGTCTCTGTTACGCCGAACGCTGTTGAACTGCGCGATATCAAGGTGACCGACAGGAATAACGGAAGTGGTGTCATCAATGGAGTGGTGAGGCTTGAAAAGCTGAAACCCACGGGGCTGGATCTCATGGGCAACTTCCAGAGGCTTCTCTTGTTCAATAAGAAAGACAAGGAGGATGAGACTTCATTTGGGAGTATCACCGGCTCAACCAGGATGATTCTGCTCCATGGCACGCTCTCTGAACCCATTATTGAGGGTGAGCTGAGGATTGACTCGGCCGATTTCTCTCTTTACCGGTTGGGGGCCAATGAGAGTGCGAAATATGTCGGCGTTGACAAATTTATTGAATTCATTCCCCGTTACCCTTCGCAAAACCGTGCGGAGAATGAAAAGCCGGCAGTTGCGGCAAAACCGGTAGAGTTTTATCATTCGCTGATCGATATCCTGCAGATCAAGAACCTGCGGCTCAGCAGTAGTGAACCTCTCAAGTTGACCGTTATTTTCGACCGTCTCCGGGGCGAACAGCTTGAATCGTCAAGCAACAACCTCTCTTTGATGGTCAGCAAAAATAACCAGCAATATCAGCTCTTTGGATCGGTGAACGTCGTGGGTGGGAAATACAAATTTTCAAACTCAAACTTTGATTTGCAGGATGGGGGGAAAATAAACTGGAACAGTGTTGATATAAGAAGCGGTGTGATGGATAATCTCTATGGGAGCAAAACGATCAGCGTCTCAAACCAGCAGAGTGGAGATCGCGATAACGTAAAGCTGCTGCTTGCCATCACCGGGACACTCAACAGCCCTCAGGTTGCGATGGGCTATTACCTCAATGATCAATCGCAACCGTTTGCATCGGTCAACATGATTGGCGGGCAGTCGAGCCAGATCGACTCAAATGCCGAGCTGAACGTCATCTCTCTGCTGCTGTACAAACAGTGGTATATCCGACCGGGTAGCAACGGTGCAAACAGCGCTTTTGCCGTTTCAAGCGTTGGGTTTTCGGCTGGTACCGGCATTCTTTCATCAAGAATTTCAAGGCTCATCCAGAATGTCGGGGGGCTTGAAAGTTTCAATATCAATGTCGGTATGGATAAGCGTGGTGCTCTGAGCGGTCTCGACCTCTACTTTGCACTCAGCGTTCCGGGTACGGATGGAAAAGTTCGCTTTATCGGTACCGGAACCTCTCCCGGAAACAAGGAGTCGACAACGGCTAATTATTATGGTACGGCACAAAAAATCGAGTATCGAATCACTCCAAAAGTCTCTTTTGAAGCTTCCCGCTCCTACGGACAGAACGGAAGCGCAACTTCGGGCACCAACCTGCAGAAGCCAGCCGAAACATGGGGTGCCAGTCTCTCCTACAAAGAGCGTTTCCAAAGCTGGGATCGATTCTGGAAACACCTTATCCCCTCCTCCGACAAGAAGAGATAAATTCTTGAGGTTTTTGTAAATTGCCGGAGTGAGGAGTCATTCTGCAATACAATCCGGGGGCCAGCGTCTTGAGAGGAAAAAAAATTATTATCGGTGTTTGCGGTGGTATTGCCGCCTATAAAATACCACAACTCGTGAGGCTTTTGAAAAAAAGGGGGGCCTGTGTCAGGGTGGCGCTTACGGACGCGGGGGCTCGATTTGTGAGTGAGCTTACGCTTGCCACGGTTTCTGAAGAGCCGCTCTACCGCAACATTTTTCCTCCAACGGAGAGCGAGGGGGTGGATTATACCCGACATATCTCTCTTGGGGAGTGGGCTGACGCTCTCGTGATTGCTCCGGCTACGGCAAATACTCTTGCCCGGCTCAGTGCGGGGCTGTGTGATGACATGCTTGCGGCCATTTTTCTTACACTGCGGCCCGGAAAACCCGTGCTGATTTTTCCGGCAATGGATGGGCAGATGTTTTTGTCGCCCTCGGTGCAGAGAAATATTGCCACACTTGCCGCCCAGGGGTGCTCCATCGTCACGCCTGAGAGCGGAGAGCTTGCTTCAGGGATTTGCGGAATTGGCCGTATGCCGGAACCCGAGACTCTTGTTGCCGCTCTTGAAGAGGCTCTGCATGAGAGGGCGCTCTCCTCTCCGCTGTACGGCAAAAAGGTTGTCGTTACCGCAGGGCCGACACGCGAAAAAATTGATGGCGTCCGCTTTATCTCCAACTACTCTTCGGGAAAAATGGGTTTTGCCATTGCTCGGGCTGCAGTTGAACGGGGTGCCCTCGTCACGCTTATAACAGGTCCGGTTCATCTTTCGACGCCTCCGGGTGTGGAGCGCGTGGATGTTGAAAGTACGGCTGAAATGAACGCTGCCGCCGAAGGTTTTTTTGGGAGTTGCGACCTCTTTATCGGTGCTGCTGCGGTTTCTGACTATCGGCCCGCCGCGCCTTATGAGGGGAAAATGAAAAAGGATGATGAGCACATTGAGCTTCGGCTTGTAAAAAATCCTGACATTCTTGCCGGATTTGGCCGACAGAAAAGCGCCTCGCAACTGGCTGTGGGATTTGCCCTTGAAACCCGGACAGGGCTGGAGAGTGCCCGAAAAAAACTGACAGAAAAAAATCTCGACCTGATTGCCTTTAATTTTTTTGACCGTAAAACTTGCGGTTTTGATGTTGATACCAATATCCTTACCCTGATAGGGAGCGATGGAGTGGCAACGGAACTTCCGCAACTGACCAAGGATGAGGCGGCTGGGAAACTTCTTGATGCCATAGAACAACGTTGCCTGAACAATGGGCTTTAACCCCTGAAAACAGGAGATTGTTGCATGCATAGTTTTTTATTCAGCAACGGTGAACACGGTTTGCATCGAGAGGAGAGGAGTTCGGCGTCATCACAAGAGCTGGCTCGACTCTTTGACAAGGCAAAGGTGTGCCGTAACTGCTCCCTTGCGGCATCACGGCTGAATGTCGTTTTTGGTGAGGGCGACCCTCTTGCTGAGATTGCTGTTATCGGTGAGGCTCCGGGAGCAGAAGAGGATGCTTCCGGCAGGCCGTTTACGGGAAGATCGGGGCAACTTCTTGATAAAATTCTTGAAGCTGCCGGATTCTCACGCCAGGAGGTCTATATTTGCAATATCCTGAAGTGCCGACCTCCCGGAAACCGGAACCCCCTCAAGGATGAAATCAGAAGCTGTATGCCATTGCTTTTGGAGCAGTTGCAGATTGTAAGGCCCAAGGTAATTTTGATTCTTGGTAAAGTGGCCGCCAACACTATTTTTGAGAACAGCCTCTCTCTGGGCGCCATTAGAGGAAAAATGAAAGCCTGGAGAGGATTTGACTGTTGTTGTACGTTTCATCCAGCAGCGGTGCTGCGTAACCCTCGCTTGAAAAAGGAGTGGATGGAGGATATGCAACTGATGACTGACCATTGCGAAACCCTTGGTCGCAAAAAGAATGCACGTGAAAATGAGAATTGAACGATGAATAAAAAAGCACCCCTTTCCATAGATTTTAACACTGATATTGATTTCGCCAAGGAGAGCCGCGTTCCTCCCTACTCTACTGAAATTGAGCAGGAGGTCTTGGCATGTATTTTGCTTGAAGATGAGCCCATTGAACAGGTCATACAGATTTTCGGTGATAATGGTGAGGCGGTCTTTTATGAGCGACGCCACCAGATCATTTTCAAGGCGATGATGCAGCTTTACCATAAACGGCAGGCGATCGACATTATTACGGTCAGCGAAGAGCTGCTGAAGATGGATGAGCTTGAGCCGGTCGGGGGACGACACTACCTGGCCGAACTTTCGGGCAAGGTTATCAGTGCGGCCAATATTGAGTACTATGCGCGTCTGGCAAAGGAGAAGTATCTCTACCGTCGGATGATCTCTA
>CAIXCO010000149.1 GCA_903917955.1 uncultured Chlorobiaceae bacterium
ACAAAGGTGTGAGGTTCAATGCCAAGGTGGTTGCCGGTACGGTTGCAGTTTGAGACCGGGGCAAGAATCCAGTTGTTGTTGACGCCAATCAGGTTCAGAAGTTCCCGACCCATCATGGTGATTTCGGCAGTGTCAATACCCATAGGGCAAAAAACGGAGCAACGACGACACTCGGTACACTGGTTAAAGTAGAGATGCCACTCCTTGATCACCTCTTCGGTCAGCTTTCTTGAACCGGAAAAACCTTTGAGGATTTTTTCAGCCAGCGGAAAATCGTTGCGATAGACCGAGCGGATGAGTTCAGCCCTCAAAACCGGCATATTTTTTGGGTCACCCGTGCCAAGGAAAAAATGGCATTTGTCGGCACATGCACCGCAACGCACGCAGGTATCAAGAAAAAGCTTGAAGGAGCGGAAGCGCTTAAGACGGCTTTTCAGCCCATCGCGGATCGTCTTCTCCCATCCATCGGGCAGTTGCCAATCGGCATCAGTTGCTGCCCATTTACGGGGATTAGGAAGGCCAAGATCTTCGAGCACTTCCGGTTTACCGGGAAAGCACCAGTTGCCGTCACGGAACTCGACGGGCAGATCCCACCACTCCTTGCCAGAAAAGTCCTCTTTCAGGAGTGCCGGTTTTTTTTTGTCGAACTCCTCTTTGAGTTCGGATAATTTTGGGAGGTATTTCGACATAGTTATTCGTTTTCAACCGGAAGACCTGCTTTTTTCATTTTTTCTCGGTAAGTATCCTCGTACTCGGCATAACTCTTGAATTTGATATCGGGATTCCATGGGTTGATATGTCTCTTTTCACGGCTGTTGTTACAGAGGTTGCGTGTCGGACTCAAAAAGATTCCTCCTGCGTGCATGAGCTTGCTGAAAGGGAAATAGATGGCAAGCACACAAACAAGAAAGAAATGCACATAAAAAAGCACACCAATTTCGCCGGAAAGGGTAAAGCTGTAATCCATGAACGTCAACATCTGATCGTGCACTGGCAGCACATTGATTTTGGTAACATAGCGCATGCTCATGCCCACAAGAACAATGGCGAGGATCAGAAAGAGCGGGAAAAAATCAGTTGGCAGAGAAATCAGACGCAACTTCTGGTCACGCAGCCTTCGAATAACAAGAAAGGAGAGCGCGGCAAGAACAAGCAGATCGGTTATATAGAGTGCGGGCAGGGTGATGTCTAAGAATCGATCGGCATTGTCAAGAAAATCGGCAAAGGGTGGCACTGTGGAAAAAAAGAACTTTGAGTGGCGAAGCACAATAATGAGCATCGACCAGTGAAAAACCATGCCGCCAAGCCAGAGCCACTTGGTTGATCCGTAAGCAAGTTTAGGTCCGGCATAGAGTTCAGCTTTTGTGTTACGAAAAAGGGAGCGGAAAAGAAACACTTCACCCAGTACCCTGGCAATGACCTCCCATAAGCGGGACGGGGATTCAAGCTTGTCCTGCTTGATCCAGTAGAGAGATTTTTCCTGCCCGCAGGTTGTGGGGATACGAAAAGGAACAGGGCGAATGAGCCAGTTCACCATCCTGACGGCAAAACCGGTTATCAGTATCACCAGAGAGGCACAGGGAATGACGATTGCGAAGAGATAAGCGAGGCCCGCATACTGTACACCGATATAGGGAATAAGGCAAAGAATGCCTGTAATGAGCAGTGGCAACCACACTTTTTTCATGCCTCGGCCCTCCGTAACTTCATGAAGAGCATTCGTTTGTTTTCATCAAGCTTGAGTTGACAAATCTGTTCACGCTGCAGCATGAAACTGTCGAACGCCTGAAGGGTCAGCTCTTCAAGGCGGCTCTGCAACACATCCGGGTCGAGCTGTTTCAATGATTGTTTTTGACTGCTTTTCAAAGAGAACTCCAGAATGATTTTTTTTAATTCGAAAAAAAGCGACATCGTCCGAGAGGGCGGCATATCCTGTACTGCAAGGATTCGCGAAAGCTGCAACAATGCAGAAGCAAGAAGTTCGCTGTTTTTTTCGAAATTATCAAGCACCATCCCGAGAGCTTGATGGAGGGCATCTGCAACCGGAGAGCCGGGTGCCATTTTTCCGGAGAATAAGAGCAGCGATCGCCTCATCCAGGCGTCGAGAATCTCTTTTTTGTTTTCCTGAACTGCTCGACCCCATTCAATAGTCATAAGGCAAGGGAATAACGGTTTTCAAAGTTTGCTCTGCCCCTGGTCTCGCTCAGAACCAAGTGTTTACCTGGTGCTCCTCTACCAGCCCGACAAAACCCTCATAATCAATTGCTCCAACCCCTTCGGCAACCGCATTAATTCCTCGGGCACTCAGGTCGGGTTGAAGCGCAAATACGGGATTGCTTTTTTGGAGAGCTTCAATCATCGGTGAAAACCTGTTGGAGGCCTGAACGGCATAGACACCGTCCTCAATAAAGAGAACAGGATCGCCAGGCTGAAGAAACCTGAAACAGGTTTCCATCGTGGTGGTTTCGAACGGAGATTTGTTGATTGTATGTAACATATTAATAAATAATATTTTATAAATCCATTACCTGTTCAGTGATGAATAACAACATCCTGCTCTTTCATCAATTTGCCGATGTTTTCAGAATTCATCACCTCGACACCAACAATCAAATCATCTTCACCAAGACCGCGCTCTTCAAGTGAGATTTGATCAACATAAAGTTTTTCGACGTCATAACCATCAAGAGCCATGAATGTACGGGAAAAACCCTTGATACCAATGGCACTGGTATCCTGACCTTTTTTAAGGGCATATACCCCGTCGCCGATAAAGACAACCGAGAGATCCTGCTCGTAGGCGGCCATGATCAGAATCATCTCCAGCCCCTCATACGTATAGATTGTCCCGTGTGGTGCATGGCGCAAGACATGCATGATCTTCTTTACATTTTCGTTTTCCATATAATAGCTTAATCTCCAAAGGTTACAAATCTGTCGTTTCGAATTGCAATGTCTGTAAGGGTTCCAAGCCCGGTGATGCTACTGCCCTCAACAAGCACATCATCATTGATTCCCCGACGTTTCGACGCGGCAATACAGGCAAGGATCTCAAAGCCGTTTTTCCGGGCCAGTTCACCCCAGCGGGCCGCAATATTGCGGTCGTCCTGGGGTGGATCCATGAGCTTCGTCACATTGGTAACCCCGTCATTGTAAAGAAAGACGGCATCAACCTTATGTCCTTTTTTGATGGCAGCTTCAGCAAACTTGAAGGCCGTATCGGAGGCCTGATGGTTATACGGCCCCTCCTTGAGCAAAATTCCTATGTTCATGACCAATCCCCGCCAAAATTTAAATGTTCATGCGAAAAAAAAGCGGTGCCGTGCACTCAGAGCCCGGCACGCTTCCCTTTAAATGCTTCATAAAGAGGCAACCAGGTTTTTGCATCTTCGGCAAATGGCTTTTCGATAAACTGGCAAAAGTAAAGCGCATTTTCGGCCGCAGAGAGATTACCGTTTTTGAGTGCATCGAGAGCCTTCTGGCCTGAATCGGCCGCATCATTTCCGGTGAGCTTTGCCTGCTTCCAATAGTTGATGGCCTCCAGCCGAAAAATAAAATTTTTCGGCTGTGACTCGGCCTGCTTGAGCGACGAGAGCTCTACATTACGGGGCCCGAACGTAACGGGCCATCCTGTTTCAGCCCACTTTCTGGAGGATGCAATGGCCTCCTGAACCTGATATATGACATCTTCTGACATGGATCCGTTATCTCCTCTTGTTTTCATGATTTCTTTTCGCCCCAGCCTAAAGACCTTCACCCATCCCCATCTGGATAAACCCGGAAGGGCAGACCAGTGAACAAAGATGGCATCCGACGCACTTCTCGTAATTGGTTGTGACCATCTCCCCTTGCGGATTGTCCCTGAACCGGGTAACGGCTTCCTGTGGACAAAATGAGAGGCACTGTTTGCAATCAAAACAAAGCCCGCAGCTCATGCAACGCGCTGACTCCGCCTTGGCCTCACCTTCACTCAGTGCTGCAAGCAGCTCATCGTGGTTACCAACCACATTGTCGAGCTCAATGGTCTCTCTCTTTGCCTGTTCTGAATGAATAAAATAGAGAACATCCTGCTTGTGGACTTTGGTAATCTCCCGATACCCCTGTTCAGGAAGAGGTAGCCCTTTAAGAAAAGCATCAATGGAATTTGCAGCCTTTCGTCCGTGACCGACTGCCGTGGTAATAAGATCAACCTTTATAGCATCACCACCTCCGAAGAGGTTCTCTTTGCCCTGCAGGCGAAAATAACGATCGACCTTGAGCCATTGACTGCCAGCGGTAACACTTTCAAAACCCTGCAAATCGGCGCTCTGCCCAATAGCAGCAACAATCATGTCGGCCTCAATGTCAAAAGTTTCTTCGGTATTTTTGTAGCGGAAAAAAGGAATTGGCGAATTCCAGCCATCCTCTCCCTTCACTTTTTTTGCCATTTTGGCACAACGCAGAGCCTGAACTCCATTCTCTCCGCTGATGACTTCAAGTGCCCCGCTCATGTAGTGCATGGCAGCTCCCTCCCTCGCAGCATCATCAAATTCAATCTGGAAGCAGGCCATCTCCTCCCGAGGAACTCCGGCAACCACAGAAGCCTGGGAACCAAGGCGGAGCGCAAGACGCGCAACATCCATCGCGACGTTACCATCACCGATAACCAATACCTTTTTCCCGATGGAAATGTCGTCACCCTGCACTTCGTAGTTTCTGAGGATGTCAATGGCATTGGTCACTCCGGGAATCCCAGCGGAGCCTGGCACCGGAAGAGCACGGCCCAATTGGGCTCCTGGAGCAAGAAAAATTGCGTCATACTCTTGCTCCAGTTGTGCAAGAGTAATATCCACTCCAACGCGGACACCCATTTTCGTTTCAACCCCAAGGTTGATGATCCGCTGGATTTCAGCCTCAAGAACGTTGCGGTCAACACGGTAGCCCATGATACCGTAGAGCACCATTCCACCCAATTTCTCATTGGCATCGTAAATCGTTACTGCATGACCTTTGCGGCGAAGCTGATAGGCAACCGAAAGTCCTGCCGGGCCACCTCCGATGACGGCAACCCTTTTACCGGTGTCCACACCCGCTCCAGGCAGTTGCAGGCCAGCTTCGATACCGTAATTGCCAATCACCTGCTCCACGGCATTAATAGCCACACTTTCATCATGGTGCTGGCGATTGCAGCCATTTTCACAGGGATGCGGACATATCCTGCCCATAACGGCAGGAAAGGGGTTCGCATCAACAATGGTCTCCCATGCAGCTTTCAGGGCATTGTCAGACTTGTCAACACCATTCAGCAAACGGTGATAACCACGGATGTCCTCCCCGGCCGGGCACTCCGCCATACAGGGCGCAAGCTGCCTGACATAGACCGGACATTTGTGACTATGGTCTCCAAATGCAACAATCTTGTCGGTTCCCTTCAATTCACTGAATGGCGGGAAGACATAAGATGTCGCAAAATCAAGGATAGGATTGGATTCTACCTTCATGAATTATCTCCTGTAAGTCTAAAAGCGGACATGAGCAGACTGATTGAACGTGGTTCTTGCGTGACGGTAGCTGTCGATCATGTCATCATCAAAAACAAGTCCTGTTTCATCAAAAAAGCGTTTCCATCCAATCCGGTTAATCCACTCCCCTACTCGTTCCCAGGGACGTCCACCCGCTTTGTATGCGGTCAGGATTTTTCCGACTACCTCGGTGACCTCAGGCCATCTCGGTGGATTGTTTGGCAGATTATGAGCAACAATGCTCATTGTTGATGGTTTGGAGCGGGCATTACTGTTCTTGCCACCGACCCAGATCGCAAATTTCGAGTGCTCGGGATGGTTGATTTCCATGGCCGGGCAGGCTCCAAAACAGGCGCCGCAGCAGATACATTTTGCCTCATCGACCATCAGCGATTTCTTGCCATTGATCACTGTCGGCCTGATGGCTGCAACAGGACAACGGGTAACCGCTTTCGGTAATTCACAGATTGTTGCGAGATGATCGTGGTTGATTCTTGGAGGGCGAGTGTGTTTGATAACCACAGCAATATCGGCCTGACCGCCACAGTTGATTGCACAACAGGAGGTCGAGAGCCTCACCTTGTTGGGCATCTCCATCCCCTTGAACTCATTGTAAAGCGTATCCATCATCGACTTCACAACTCCTGAAGCATCAGTCGCCGGAATATCACAATGAAGCCACCCCTGGGTATGTGATACCGATGAGACACACATCCCTGTTCCACCAACAGGAAATCCCATCTCTTCGAGTTCGCGGATCATCGGCTCTACATTCGCCTCGTTGGGCGTCAAAAACTCAACGTTGTTGCGTACGGTGAAGCGAAGATAACCGTCACTGTACTTGTCGGCAACATCACACAGCCGCCGAAGCATGTCAACCGTATCCTGACGGGGCGTTCCTGCCCGGACCGTGTAGATGGTGTCACCACTGTGTGCGACATGCTTCAGAACTCCGGGCTTGGGAATTTCGTGATATTTCCACTGCCCGTAATTTTTTATTACAACCGGATGCAAGGCCTCCTCATAGCTGTGAGGCCCCGACTCCACGGTTTTCCACTTTTTTTCAGGACTGCTCATAGTGTTTGTTCCTTATAAATTATTCCTACCTGCATGAGTAGCATTCAATCAACCAGGCGCTCAGTACCTTGCCTTGAAATAGGGATTATCGCGAGGCCTTGTCACCATATTGATGTTTGCCTCAAGACCGACACCCTCAAGGAAGAGCTTCAAACCGACACGCTCAATCGTTTCACCGATACGTTCGTGATCGAGGCCATTGTCATCCCACCAGTCGATAATTCCCTCAACCAGTTCGATAAACTCATCCATATCCTCGTCACTCTCCATCTTCATGAAGGGGACAATCAGCGAGCCCATGTTGACACCAACCTTCAGGGTATTCTTTCCGCCCATCAAAAGGGAAATTCCCCGCTCCTTGCCAGGAGAGAGTGCTTTTGGCATGACGTTCAGGCAGTGCATGCAACGCACACAATCCCTGCTGTCGATGACCATTTCACCATCCTTGAGCGATATGGCCTTGGTCGGGCAAAAATTGATCACCTGGTTCACCAGTGCATCCGTTCCGTTCTTTTCGACCCAGGCGGAGACCTCTTCAAGTTCAATCTGGATAGCATCCTTCCAGGTTCCAATAACCGCCAGATCAGAACGCATGATTGCATTGGTGCAGTCGTTCGGACATGCTGAAAACTTCAGTTTGATTTTGTAGTTCCACTCGGGACGGTGCAGTGGCCCCACAAAATGTTTGAGCAGCTTGAGATGCGCCTTGAGATCGTCATAACAGGCATTCTCGCAGCGACCAGGTCCAATACAGGAGACCGCCGTACGCATACCGGCACCAGCGCCTCCAAGATCCCATCCGGCCTGGTTCAGCTCATCAAAACAGTCCTGAACCTTCTCCTGTTCAATGCCCTGCAGCATGATGTCACCCGTTTGGCCGTGCATGGTAATTATTCCGCTGCCATACTTCTCCCATGTATCACAAAGCCCCCTGAGCATCGCTGTATTGTAGTGAAGCCCCGGTGCTGGCTGAATTCGCATGGTGTGAAATTCGGCAGCTTCCGGAATTTTGTCTTTTATCATTGAGTAGCGTGTAATAACGCCTGCACCATAACCGTCCACCGTTACAAGACCGCCTTTCCAGTACCCCATTTTGGTATTGTAGGAGTACTCAAGCTGATCCATAACCCCGCGCAGCATGGGTTTTTCTGTTCTTTCAGCAAGCTCTTTGAACCCTGAAATGAAACTTGGCCATGGCCCTTTTTCAAGTTCATCAAGCATGGGTGTCGGATTCAGAAACTTTCCGTTTCCAGCCTCGCCACCCTCTTTTTCTTGCATTACTTCATCCGAAGCAGCCTTTTGAGCCTCATCCATCATGACCTCCTTTGATTCACAGTAAAATTGGGATCAGCAAACCTCTCTCCGTCCATTAAACGCAACCCGTAGGTTTTGGCAATCCTGCAATTTTACAGGCCTGCAATCCTGGCCCTTTTGGAAAAAGCCCGTACAGAAATTCGGAAGCTGCTTTTTTGTCCATCTCTTTCTCATTGGCAATAGCCTTGGTCAGTACCTTTACTGCCGGAGCAATCTGATACTCCTCATAATAGCCCCTCAAGAACTTGATAAGATCCCAATGCGCTTCGGTCATTTCAATCTCCTCACCCACTGCCAGCACCTTGGCAATATCCTCTGTCCAGTCTTCGAGATTCACGAGATATCCATTCTCATCTGTCTCATAACGGACACCATTGACTTCAATCGGCATAATTTGCTCCTTTACTGGTTAATACAATATTATATTGTGAGTTACGTCTTTTTAAACTTTTTACAACAAACCACTCTGTCTCTGCTCACGGGCTTTATATTCACTGGCCAGTGAGACGAATGTTTCAGCCCAAAGAGGGTTGGCCAGAGCGTGCAGGTGCGCAAACGATGCAAAGACATTCCGGTACAGCGCCCCATCACTTTTTCCTGTTATTCCATACCCCCGGATAACATCAAACTGAAAGGAGTGATCGACAGTTGGCAAAAGCACCCGTGAATAATGAAATTCATGGGCCTTGACACACTCCCCTTTCCTGAACCAGGGCGAATCTTCCCTGCTTTTCAAATCAACATATCCATGTCCGGCAGGAATTTGGCCAAAGTTGATTTCAAAGGGAAAAACACCCGCCAGTTGATAGCTTTTCCCTTTATAAGTGGCGTTCCGGCAAAGATAGATCAACCCCCCGCACTCAGCGTAGACTGGCATATCTCCCTCAATTTTCTCGCGCACATCATCCAGCAACCCCTTGTTTGAACTCAATACTTCAAAGAACGATTCTGGAAAACCACCGCCGAGATAGAGTGCATCAACATCAGGCAATGAACTCTCCTGAAAGGTGTTGATAAAGCAGATCTCTGCGCCGCTCTTCCTTAATGCCTCGAGGTTTTCCGGATAGTAAAAACAGAAGGCCGCATCCATGAATACCCCAATTTTTGCTCTTGCCGCAACATGCTTCCCTGAACTCCCTTGCCTGTGCACCTCCATCGGGGATGCCTCATGGAAAAGGGCAAGAAGAGCTGCCATGTCACAATAACGCTCAACCCTCTCTGCCGCAGCCTGAATAAATTTTTCAGCCTCGGCTGTTTCGGCCACGGTTGTCAAGCCAAGGTGCCTTTCGGCAAGTACCAGCTCCTTGTCACCAGGAATCACTCCAAGTACAGGAACCCCGCAGTAATGTTCAATCGCATGTTTCTGCTTTTCTGCATGTCGCACACTTTTTACCTGATTGAGTATGACTCCCCTGATATCCGCCCTGGGCGACATCGCCTGCATACCCATAACCAGTGCCGCTATCCCCCTATTCATCTTTCGACTGTCAACCACCAGCACTACTGGAGCTTCAAGCATTCGGGCAAGTCCGGCACTGCTGTCGGAACCATCAAGAGAGATTCCGTCGTGCAGCCCATGATTACCTTCTATAAGAGCGAGGATTGCACTTTTGCCTGTGCTCTTTGCCTGAAACAACTCAATACAAGCCTCTCTTCCCATCAACCAGGGGTCGAGATTGGAGCACTCAGCCTTACTGGCCAACCTGTGCCATTCGGGGTCGATATAATCCGGCCCTTTTTTGAAACT
>CAIXCO010000150.1 GCA_903917955.1 uncultured Chlorobiaceae bacterium
AAGACCATGACCGGCAAGCTGGGCGAAAAAATCAGCCTCAAGTGCCTTGTCTATCTTGATGCTGAGGATGGCATTGTTGAAGCCTATCTTCATCCGGGCTCACAGCTCGGCGCACTCATCCATATCGCTACTGACAAGCCCGAACTGGTTGGCGAACTGGCAAAAGATCTTGCCATGCAGGTTGCCGCAGCCGCCCCCATTGTGGTTGACCGCTCCTTTGTGCCAGCCGATTATATTGCAAAAGAGTCCGAAATCTATCGTCAGCAGGCTCTTGAGCAGGGCAAAAAAGAGGCCTTTGTCGATAAAATTGTCATCGGACGGCTCGAAAAGTACTACCAGGATGTTGTGCTCAGTGAGCAGTTCTTCATCAAAGACGCTACCACCAAGGTCTCTGATGTGCTTGTTGAGTTCCGCAAGAAGCATCAAGCAAAGGTTGATGTGATTGTATTTGCCCGCTGTAAATTGGGAGAATAAAAAAAAAGCCTCGTTGTTGCGAGGCTTTTTTTTTGTACATAACTCATGGCGATGTTGTTTTTGTTAACCCTTTCTTTTTGAGGATAAGTGATATGCTCCACTACAAGCGCATCTTGCTCAAATTAAGCGGCGAAGCTCTTGCCGGAGAGGATGGCTATGGCATCAACCCCGAGATGCTTGAACGCTATGCCGAGGAGATCAGGGAGGCCCGCGACATGGGCGCCCAGATTGCCCTGGTGATTGGTGGAGGCAATATTTTCAGGGGCATGTCGGAAGCAGCCGCGAAAATGGATCGTGTCCAGGCTGACTACATGGGGATGCTTGCCACGGTGATCAATGCGCTGGCCTTCCAGGACGCTCTTGAACGCAAAGGGGTCTTTACCCGCCTCCAGACGGCCATAAAAATGGAGCAGATGGCAGAGCCATTCATCCGCCGCAAAGCGGTACGTCATCTCGAAAAGGGGCGCGTTGTTATTTTCGGCGCAGGCACAGGCAACCCCTATTTTACCACCGACACCGCCGCATCGCTGCGGGCTATCGAAATTGAGGCCGATATTATTGTCAAAGGCACACGCGTTGACGGCGTCTACGATTCCGACCCTGAAAAGAATGTCAATGCCGAGTTTTTTGCCGACATCTCCTACCGTGATGTTCTTCGCAAAAACCTGCGAGTCATGGACATGACCGCCATCACCCTCTGCAGCGAAAATGCGCTCCCCATTGTGGTGATGAACATGAACGAAAAAGGGAACTTCACCCGGCTGTTGCGCGGCGAAAAGGTAGGCTCGCTGGTTCACGGCTGATATGCGGGGAGCTCTAACAGGGCTCCTCAAAATCCATACCTGATTGAAAGAGCCGCTCAAGTTCGGCCTGAATCTCCCTCCACTCAAACCCCCGGTTCGAAAGGAAAACTTCCAGTTTCCTTTTGCGACCGGCCTCGGTTGCCTCACAATCCCAGGATTAACATCTTCGCTTGTTACTCAGGATCGTTTGTCTGAGTCCTCAGAACAGGCTGATTTTTTTGTGTAAAAAACGAAACTAATAAAACACTGTTGTTGTCGTGAATGATTACTGTGTCTGAGTTCGAGTTATGAAAATTAATTATGAACTGCCA
>CAIXCO010000151.1 GCA_903917955.1 uncultured Chlorobiaceae bacterium
AATCTGCTTTTTGCCTCCCCGTTTGCTTGAATAACACTTTTACAGGAGGTACCTCATGAAGGTGCATGGGATGACTACGTATGCTCGAAATCGAATTTTTTTGTTTGCGTTTGTTCTGCTGCTGGCGGCAGTGGGAAACGCAGAGACGCTGTGCGCGGCAATTACACAGTGGCCATCGCAATACCTGAGCGGTGTTGCGCCGGATATCAGGAATCTAAAACTGGCGGCAAAAACGCGGGAGTTGGGTTTCGACAATTATGCGCTGATGCATTCGGGTGTGACGAAGAGCCCGTTATGGGCTGCTGAGCACTTGACACGCTCGAACCTGTTGAGTGCCGAGGGGCTGGAGAGGCGTAACAGTTTTCATCCTGAAGAGCGGCTTCCCGTCAGTGAGAGGTCTGAGTTGAGGGATTATGCAAAATCAGGGTTTGATCGCGGCCATGTTGCGCCCAATGCTAATATGCCGTCGGAGAGGGCGCAGGAGCAATGTTTTTCGCTTGCAAACATGATTCCGCAGAATCCCGACAATAATCGTCATCTCTGGGCGGCCATTGAATCCTCAGTGAGGGGTATGGTCAAAAGCGGTGGTGATCTTTATGTGATTTCGGGGCCACTCTATCTTGGCAACACGCTCAGCCAGTTGAATGGCAGGGTTTTTGTGCCAACAAACATATTCAAAATTGTCTATGATCCTCGCCTAAAGAGGGGCGCGGCTTACTATGTCAGCAACGAGCAGGGAGATGGGTGGCAGGTGCTGAGTATCAGCCAGATAGAGAAATTGGCGGGAATCAATTTTTTTCCCAATCTTTCACTTGCGGCCAAAGAGTTGAAGCTGATGTTGCCAGACCCTATGGAGCATACTCGCCATTATTGATTATCCATAAAGCAGGAGCATACTGTATGAGCAAGGAAAAAAAGAGGATATCTCCCTTTGCCAATGAGGTCGATGCGTTGGCTATTGGCGGGTTGAGTATAGAGAACCGGGTGGATCGCATTTCGATCTATGGAAGTCTCGACATCACGCGGGATCGCAAGGGGCTCGCCCACGCGGAGAGGCTGAAGTTGCTTGTTGATGCTATTGTGGAGAGCATGAAGGGTGAGCATCTCCCGGAGGTCATAAGCATCAAACCGCCGGAGCAGATTCAGAATCCTTTTGCGGATGACGGAGCTCAGTGATGATGAGTGTGTTGTTGACGTTCGCGAAGTGCAGGGCCGGGTGTGCTGTGGAGTTTTTTCGTCAATGGCGGAGGGGAAGATCGTAGAGTGTTTCATCAAGCTGATTTCGTATTACCATCCGCTCACCCGTCAGCTCGACCGTGCCGCAGGTGAAGCGAGGGTGTGCGTTGCGGTTCACGAAGGCTGGCAGAACCACAAAGTGGAGAGTGTTGAGCTGTGCGTAGCCGCCGTAGTGGTAGTGGCCGCTGAGGCAGACCTTGACGGCGGGGGAGGATACAAGCAGTTCAGCAATCTCGCGGTGGTTCCAGAGGAGACCGTGCCGCTGGTCGGTGGTTTCCGCCAGGAGCGGGAAGTGGCAGATGATGATCACCTTTTCACCACGATGTTCCGCCTCCTCAAGCCCTTTTTGCAGCCACGCCTTCTGCCAGCTTCCTACTGCGCCACAGTAGTCGTGCAGTTCGGGGTGTGTGTGAAAGTGGGCAAGGAGCTGGCGATCTTCCTCTGTTTCTGGCGTGCTGAGCACTGAGACATCCATACCATCAAGCACCATAAAGCGGAAACCCTGCATGGTAAAGGTATAGTATGCGCTTTGTAAACCAAGAGCCTCCATCAGCTCCCGGCGAGGCAGGGCGAGGCAGTGGTTGCCGATGACGTGGCGGATAGTGCCTCGAAATGCCTTGAGGATTGAGCTGACCTGTCGGAACTCCTCGCGCTTGTGCGTCTCGCTCCCCTTGATCAGATCGCCGAGTTGCAGGAGAAAATCGACATTGTGATTTTTCCAGCGCTCCATGCAGGTGCCGATCTCTGCGGCAGTGGCCTCTGCTGCCGCAGTTTCGCTCTCGGTTGAAAAGTGGATGTCGGTGATGACGCCAAACCGGAGAGGATGGTTGCTGTTGGAGTGGGGCATCAGTCGCCGAATTCGGAGAGATATTTTTCCATGAATTCGTCAAGGTCTCCGTCGAGTACCGTCTCCACGTCGAACCTCTCGTAGTTGGTGCGGTGATCTTTGATGCGCCGGTCGTCGAGCACATAACTCCGGATCTGGCTTCCCCATTCGATTTTTTTCTTTTTCCCCTCGATCTCCCGCTTTTTGGCATCCTCTTCGTCACGCTGCCGCTGGTAGAGCTGGGCCATCAGCATTTTCATGGCACGCTCCCTGTTCTGGAACTGTGAGCGCTCCTCCTGGCAGCCGACTACAATGCCGCTCGGAAGGTGCTTTATGCGCACGGCGGTTTCAACCTTGTTGACGTTCTGGCCCCCCTTGCCGCCGCTGCGGAAGGTTGATAGCTCCAAGTCCTCTTTGCGTACCTCTATTTCAACATCGGGAGGAGCTTCCGGATAGGTGTAGACACTCGCAAATGAGGTGTGCCGCCGGGCGTTGGAGTCGTAAGGCGAGACGCGCACCAGCCGGTGAACACCATTTTCAGCTTTCAGATAGCCGTAGGCGTAGGGCCCCTCTATTTCGAGTGTTGCGGTTTTGATGCCCGCACCGTCGCCCTCCTGGTAGTCGTCAGTATAAATTTTGAATCCCTTGCGCTCGGCCCAGCGCATGTACATGCGGTAGAGCATCTCTGCCCAGTCCTGTGCCTCGGTACCGCCCGCTCCGGCATGGATAGTGATAAGGGCATTGCCGGGATCATCTTTTCCCGAGAGCATGTTTTTAAATTCAACAGCCGAGATATCCTGCTCGATTGAGGCTATGGTGGCGGTGAGCTCTTCGCCGAAGGATTCGTCGTCAAGCTCTATGGCTATGTCGAACTCATCCTGGCACGAGCCAGCTTTCGCGGCGATCTTTGCATAAGCGTCAGTCCATGACTTGTGTTCATTCAGCTCCTTCAGTACCTTGTTGGCAGCCTTCTGATCGTTCCAAAAGGTTGGATCAAAAGAGATTTTTTCAAGATCTTCTATTTTTTCTTTACGCTGGTCGACGTCAAAGATACCCCCGTAACTGTTCGAGGCGACGATGAATCTCCTGCAGTCTTTCTTTTTGTGGTTCAAACATGATTGTTTTTCGCTTGATTATTGATCATTAAACGGTCGCTTTCAAAGAACAATTTTTTTCAGGAGAAATCAAAATGAGTTGTTGTTGTGGCTGATTTAAGAGTTTCATTGAAATTAGAAAGAGTATCGACGCAAAAAAGTAAAGGAGTTTTCATATTTTCCCTTCTCCACGGGGGAGACTTTCGGCCATTAACCAGAGACTGAGCAGATGAACCATGCATTCCGACGGGCGGCACCTTATTACAGCAATCAACCTTTTGATGGCCGTCAGCGGGTTGTCATAGAAAATGTTTCACCAGAGCTTGATGGTGGCAACTATCCAGCCAAAGCTGTGGAGGGTGAGCGTGTAGTGGTAGAGGCAGATATTTTTGTTGATGGTGCTGACACCATTATGGCGGCACTCTATAACCGACTTGCTGGTAGTGAAGAGTGGCATTTTTCGCCGATGGAGCCGCAAGGTAATGATCGCTGGAGAGGCTCTTTTATTGCAGGAGCACCGGGACGCTACGAATATACTATTGAGGCACGGGTTGACCATTTTCAGACATGGCAAAAGGGGTTGGTCAAAAAAATAGCAGTTGGCCAGGATGTTTCACTCGACCTGCAGATTGGTGCGTTTCTTGTTGATAAGGGGGCTGAAAGGGCTGGAGCTGCCGATGCAGCAATGCTCAATTTTATTGCCTCCTGCCTCCGTTCAGGGGATAAGGAGGAGGCCGCAGCAGCAGCGCTTGACGTCGAGCTTGGCAGGCTCATGAAGTGTTATCCCGATAACTCTTGTGCATCTTTTTATGACAAGCTCCCCGGATTGATTGTTGAGCAGAAAAAGGCGGGATGCAGTGCCTGGTATGAGCTCTTTCCCCGTTCATGGGGTTCAAAACCTGGCAAACATGGCACCTTCAACGATTGCCGCCGCCAACTGCCATTGATTGCCGGTATGGGCTTTGATGTACTCTATTTTCCACCCATTCATCCGATAGGCTACACCAAACGGAAGGGCAAGAACAATGCGCTTGTTGCCGCTCCCGGTGAGCCGGGAAGTTGCTGGGCCATTGGCAACAAGGATGGCGGGCACAAGGCGGTTCATCCGGAACTTGGTACATTGGAAGATTTTACAAAATTTGTGGAGGAGGCCGACGTGCTCGGAATCTCCGTCGCTCTCGATATCGCGTTTCAGTGCTCGCCCGACCACCCCTACGTGCAGGAGCATCCGCAGTGGTTCACCTGGAGGCCCGACGGTACGGTACAGTTTGCCGAAAACCCGCCCAAACGATATGAGGATATCCTCCCCATCAACTTTGAGTCACCTGACTGGCAGAATCTCTGGATTGAGTTGAAAAGTGTTTTTATGTTTTGGATCAGCAAGGGGGTAAAAATTTTCCGTGTTGACAATCCCCATACCAAAGCCTTTCCCTTCTGGGAGTGGGCCATTGCCTCCATCCGCGAGGAACATGCCGATACCGTTTTTCTGGCAGAAGCTTTCACCCGTCCAAAGTTGATGGCGCGGCTTGCCAAAGTGGGTTTCAGCCAGTCATACAGCTACTTTACCTGGCGCAATAACAAGCATGATTTGCAGGAGTACGTGACCGAACTCACCTCAGCGCCGCTGAAGCATTTCATGCGGGCAAATTTCTGGCCCAACACGCCTGATATTCTCCATGAGGAGTTGCAGCAAGGGGGACGGGAGAAGTTTATTATCCGTCTGGTTCTCGCCTCAACGCTCTCCTCGAACTACGGCATGTACGGCCCCTCCTACGAGTTGTGTGATAACGTACCGGTTGGCGAAGGCAAGGAGGAGTACCTCGATTCCGAAAAATATGAGATCCGCCAGTGGGATCTCGATCGACCGGGCAACATTCGTGCGGAGATTACCCGCATCAACCGTATCCGCAAAGAGAACCCGGCCCTGCAACAGAATTCCAACATTACCTTTGTGCGTATTGAGGATTCGCCGGGTCACGAACATGAGCAGTTGATGGCTTATGTGAAGCGGTCGGAGGAGGATGGCAATATCATTCTGACGGTGGTCAATCTCGATCAGTTTGGCACGCAGGGAGGGTGGCTCCGTTTTCCGCTTGAGCTTTTTAACCTTTCGCCCCAGTACACCTTCACGGTTGAGGATTTGCTTAACGGCTCACGGTATCAGTGGAACGGCGAGTGGAACTTTGTGGAGATCAATCCAAGGCTCATGCCAGCGCATATTTTCAGGGTAACGCTGCTCTGAGAGGAGGTTCAATATTTTAATTCAGTCACTTTTTATTACTAATAAATTCAATATGTATCAACCCGAACCGCTCTGGTACAAAGATGCAATTATTTACGAGGCGCATGTCAAAACCTTCTATGACAGCAACAATGATGGTGTAGGAGATTTTCAGGGGTTGCGCCAGAAGCTCGGTTATCTGCAAAGTCTCGGCATCACCGCCATCTGGCTGCTTCCCTTTTACCCCTCGCCGTTGCGTGACGATGGCTACGATATTGCCGACTATATGAGCGTCAATCCCGACTACGGGACGATGGAAGATTTCAGGGAGTTTTTGGAGGAGGCACACAGCCTCGGTCTCAAGGTAATTACCGAGCTGGTGGTAAACCACACCTCAGACCAGCACGCATGGTTCCAGCGTGCACGGAAAGCGCCAGCAGGCTCTCCTGAGCGGAACTTCTATGTCTGGAGCGACGACTCAAACAAATATTCAGAAACCCGTATTATTTTTCAGGACTTTGAGTCATCCAACTGGACGTGGGATCCGGTGGCCGGGCAATATTTCTGGCACCGTTTCTACCATCACCAGCCCGATTTGAACTTTGAAAATCCCGAAGTTCACAAGGCGCTGCTCAGTGTGCTCGATTTTTGGCTTGGCATGGGTGTTGATGGTCTCCGCCTTGATGCAGTACCTTATCTCTATGAAGAGGAGGGGAGCAACTGCGAAAACCTTCCCCGTACCTACGACTACCTGAGGGCGCTTCGCTCCTATGTTGACGAGCACTACCCCAACCGTATGCTGCTGGCCGAAGCCAATCAGTGGCCTGAGGATTCCGCCGCCTATTTCGGCACAGGGGATCTCTGCCACATGAACTTCCACTTCCCTCTCATGCCGCGCATGTACATGGCGCTTGCAACTGAAGACCGCTTTCCCATTCTCGATATTCTTGAGCAGACTCCTGAAATTCCGGAAAACTGCCAGTGGGCCTCCTTCCTGCGCAACCATGACGAGTTGACGCTCGAAATGGTCACCGACGAGGAGCGTGACTACATGCGCCGGGTCTATGCCAACGATCCCAAGGCGCGTATCAACCTCGGCATCCGCCGCCGTCTTGCACCGCTCATGACCAATGACCGCCGCAAGATTGAGCTGATGAACATCATGCTGCTTTCGCTGCCCGGCACGCCGGTACTCTATTATGGTGACGAGATCGGCATGGGCGACAACTTCTACCTTGGTGACCGCGACGGTGTGCGCACTCCCATGCAGTGGAACTCTGACCGCAATGCGGGCTTTTCGCGTGCCAACCCCCAGCGGCTCCAACTGCCGGTTATCATTGATCCTGAATACCATTATGAGGCGATCAACGTTGAGGTGCAGGAGAGCAATGTCAACTCCCTTCTTTGGTGGATGCGCCATACCATTTCAACGGCCCATCGCTATAAATCGCTCAGCCGTGGTACCATTGAGTTCCTTGAGGTGAGCAACCCCAAGGTGCTGATTTTCATTCGCCAGTTTAAGGATGAGACCATTCTCAGTGTTATCAACCTCTCAAGGAATGCCCAGGCGGTGACCATCGACCTCTCCCGTTTTGACGGCTTTGTGCCCGAAGAGGTTTTCAGTTTAAACCGCTTCCCGAAAATCAGGAAGAGTCCTTACATGGTTTCTCTTGGTGCTTACGGTTACTTCTGGCTCAAGCTGGTCAAGGATACCGAGAATGCCGACACCCGCCCCTTCCTCGAAAGCTCCTTTGCCACACCGTCGCGCTGGCAAAATCTCTTTACCGGCAAAATCCGCGAACGGCTTGAAACGGAGATTCTGCCCCAGTACTACAATGCGAGTCGCTGGTTTGGCGGCAAGGCACGCAACGTCATGCGTATCTCCATTATCGACACCATTCCGGTTGAAGGGATGGCCAAGGCCAAGCTGCTGGTGACTGAAGTACGCTACTCCAGTGGTGAAAACGAGCGTTATCAACTCCCAGTCTGTTTTTCATCGCTCTCGATGATCACTCCGTCGGATGACAACTTCTACAAGCGGGTGATTGCAAGGGTGACCGTTGGCGATGATGAGGGCTATTTGTGTGACGCAACCTTCGACAGTCGCTTTTTGAACCACCTCTATGAGCTTGTTACCGGCAAGGAGACGTGGCAGGGCAAAGCGGGCATTGTTTCGGGCTTGAAGTCGATGAAGCTTGATGCCATCATTGAAAAAGCGGTTGGCCATGAGCAGGAGCCTACCCTCATGGGTGTCGAACAGACCAACACCTCAATTCGCTTCCACAACGATCTCTGCATGAAGCTCTATCGCCGCATTGAAGTGGGAGTCTCTCCCGAGGTGGAGATGTGCAGCGCACTCAGCGATCAGACCTCATTTAAAAACCTGCCGGACTATCTTGGTTCGCTGAACTATGAGCAGAGCCGCACCAGTCGCTACTCGCTCGGCATTCTGCAGCATTACGTGAAAAACGAAGGGGATGCATGGCAACTCTCGCTTGGGCATGTGAAGCGCTATTATGATGAACTCCTTGCACGTATTGCTACCGGTATTGAGCTCCCTCAGCTTCCCGGTTTGAGTGGTGACCCTGTGCAGCTTCCCCCCATCATGCACGAGCTGCTTGGTGAGGCCTATCTTGGCATGATTGAAAAGCTGGCTGAACGGACGGCTGAAATGCACCTCTCTTTGGCCTCGCTCGACAGCGATCCGGCATTTGCTCCTGAAGCCTTTACGACGCTCTACCAGCGCTCCATTTACCAGGCGATGTGTGAGCAGGTGAAACGCGCAGTGATTCTCATCCGCGAAATTATGCCGAAAATGGCGCCGGAGCAGCAGCAGCTCGCCACCATTTTTGTGCAGAAGCAGAAACAGATTTTGCAGCAGTTTGATCCTGTCAGGGTTGAAAAAATTGATACGCTCAAAATCCGTATTCACGGCGACTATCACCTCGGTCAGGTGCTTTTTACCGGCAAGGACTTTGTGATTATTGATTTTGAGGGAGAACCCTCCCGTCCACTCTCCGAGCGCAAAATCAAACGCTCGGTTTTCCGCGACATTTCAGGGATGCTCCGCTCCTTCGACTATGCCGCCTTCAGTGTGCTGCAGCAGGGCAACTCCATCATTCGCCCCGAAGAACGGCTTGCCCTTGAGCCCTGGGCTGACCGTTGGAGCTTCTATGTGGGGCAGCACTTTATCGACAGCTATTTCGCAAAAACGAAAGGCAGTGATATTGTTCCGGCAGAACCGAAACAGCGGGAACATCTGATGCGGGCTTACTTGATGAACAAGGCGGTCTACGAGCTTAATTATGAACTGAATAACCGTCCTGACTGGGCCTCCATACCGCTCAGGGGTATTTTGAAGATTCTGGAGTCTTGACTTTTGCCATACAGTCATCAGTGCGCGGGAAGTATCTGCTTCGTTTACCCGCGCACACCGGCCCGGCCCCGCTTCTTGCGGGGTTTCACGGTTACGGCCAAACCGCCGAGGATGAATTTCGTCTGCTGTGTGCCATTCCTGGTTCAGAGAGCTGGTTCTGCTGCTCTATCGAAGCGCTTCACTCTGTCTGCACCACGGCAGGCAGTACGGGTGCAAGCTGGATGAGCAGCCGTGACCGTGAGCATCAGATCGAAGAGAATGTGCACTATGTCGATGGAGTGATTGAGCGCATCAAGGCTCTCTATGAGGTGAACGCAAGCCTCTCTTTTCACGGCTATTCGCAGGGTACCGGAATGGCTTCACGTGCAGCCCTGCTTGGCCGTCACAAGGCCGAGAGTTTGATGCTTCTCGGTGGTGACATTCCGCCGGAGCTCTCCGTCAGTGAGCGTATGGGCCGGGTGCACCTCGCCCGTGGCAGTCGCGACCGACTTTACTCGAGGGAGCGCCATGAGCAGGATGCTGCAAGGCTTCGGGAGGGTGCGGTGCCCTTTGTTGTCAGTGAGTTCATGGGTGGGCACCGGGTCAATGAAGCATACCTGAAAGTGGCAGGGGAGTTTCTGGAGGGAGAGTTATCGACCTTTCGCCTTGTTCCATAGCACGTCAAGCTCTTCGGGGGTGTACTCCTGCCAGTTGCGGTCGGATGCCTGTACGCTCTCTTCAATGTGGCGAAAGCGACCCATGAACTTGTTGGTGGCTTTGCGGAGAGCATCTTCGGGATTGGCTCCGATGAAGCGGCTGTAGTTGACGAGGGTAAAGAGCAGATCGCCGAACTCCTCTTCCTGCTCCTCTTTGCTGGTGGCCTCTTTGAGCTCCCTGATCTCTTCGGCAAGTTTGTCGAGCACCCCTTCGTCGCTTGGCCAGTCGAAGCCGACACCGGCAACTTTTTTCTGTACACGGTAGGCGCGCAGCAGCTCCGACATTGCGTTTGGTACTCCGTCGAGCATACTCTTGCGTCCCTCCTTGAGCTTGATAGTCTCCCAGTTTTGCAGCACTTCATGCTCTGTTTCGGCAATGACCTCACCGAAAACATGGGGGTGACGGCTGATGAGCTTGTGGCAGAGCGCTTCAAAAACTTCGCCAAAAGAGAAA
>CAIXCO010000152.1 GCA_903917955.1 uncultured Chlorobiaceae bacterium
GAACAATCCGGCCTCCTCTCTTTTCATGAGCGGATTGGTGAGAATTTCACGGAAATTAAGGCCAACCATCAGTGAACGGAGAAAATCGGGGAAAAACTCAGGAACCTTACGTGACTGCGGATAGATGGTCGCCATCTGGGCTGAAGGCTGAATATTGTCGTAACCGTAAAGGCGGGCAATCTCCTCAACAAGATCAATCTCCCCTGCAACATCGACCCGAAACGATGGTACATCAAAGGTAATCGACTCACCGGCAGGAACAGCCGCAGAAAATCCAATCCCTTCGAGCATCTTCACCATTTCATCGGCGGCTATCGAACTGCCAAGCAGCGCATTGACCCTCTCTAACCGCAAGGTAACCTGAAGCAACTCATGTTCTGAAGATCCTGCCTCCTGGGCCTCTTCAACATATCCACCTGCGAGTTCCAGAATCAAGGCTACGGCACACTCTGCCGAGCGTCTGACACTGTTCGGGTCTATACCCCGCTCAAAACGGTACGAAGCATCTGAAGAGAGCCCTAACGCTTTTGCAGTCCTTCTTACAACTGAAGGATTAAAGTATGCTGATTCAAGCAGGATATCCGTTGTGGTTTCACTGACGGCTGAATGCAATCCTCCCATGATCCCTGCAATTGCAGCAACGACTCCATCACCATCACAAATTGCCGTCATTCCGGGGGATACCGCATACACAAGGGTATTCAAAGCAATAAAATCGGCCTGACGGTCATTTCTGACCACAACCCGCCCACCGGCAAGCTTGCCAAGGTCAAAGGCGTGAAGAGGCTGACCAAGCCCATGAAGAATATAATTGGTGACGTCAACGATGTTATTCTTCGGCCTCAACCCGATGCTTTCGAGCTTTCGCTGTAGCCACGCAGGAGATTCTGCGACCTTTACGCCCCGTATAACCACTCCTGTGTAAGAGGGGCATCCGGCGTCATCCAGTACCTCAACCAATGCGCCGGTTTTTGCAAAAGCCACAGCATGCTGTTTCGGGTAATGTATCTCTGTGCCTCCCGCAAGTTCCCGTGCAACACCAAGGTGGGAAAGGACATCAGGCCGGTTTGGAGTAACGGCAATATCAAGCACAACATCGCCCTCAAGGTAGCGGGCGACAGGCAGGCCAAGCTTGCAGGAGGCATCAAGCTCCATGACGCCGGAATGGTCCAGAGAGAGCCCAAGCTCATCAGCGGCACAAATCATGCCGAAAGAGCGCTCACCGCGTATCTTTGAGGCTTTAATGGTGAAGGTTTGGCCATCGGAGGAGGTAAGCCTGGCTTTCTCAGTTGCAACAGGCACAACCATCCCCGCTTTAACATTCGGCGCACCGCACACAATCTGAAGGGGCTCTTCACGACCAACATCAACCCGGCAAATCGTCAACCGCTCGGCATTCGGATGCACCAGAACCTCCTCAATTCGCCCGACAACAACAAGATCGTCAGGGAGAGCGCGCTCTTGAACCTCCTCCACTTCAAAACCGAGAAAGGTGAGTTTTTCAACAAGCGACAGCGTATCGGAAGAGAAGGAGGGAAGAAAATCTTTAAGCCAACTGACAGATAGTTTCATAAGGAGAAGGAAATCTGCTTGGATGAAGTAAAAAAAGCCCTGCACAGGAAATGAACAGAGCTTTGAAGTGTGACCCCAACGGGATTCGAACCCGTGCTACCACCTTGAAAGGGTGATGACCTAACCACTAGTCGATGGGGCCTAATATGGGTGAATGAGGGGGCTCGAACCCCCGACCTCCAGGGCCACAACCTGGCGCTCTAACCAACTGAGCTACAATCACCGTCTAAAATAAATATACGGACTTTTACCTTGTGCGCCCGACTGGACTCGAACCAGTAACCCTCAGCTTAGAAGGCTGATGCTCTATCCATTGAGCTACGGGCACAGCTCCAATCGTCAGAACCTTTACCTGGTCGGGGTGCCGAGACTCGAACTCGGGGCCTCCTGCTCCCAAAGCAGGCACGCTACCAACTGCGCCACACCCCGTTCTTTAACGGAAGGCCCAATATAACACAAGAACATTGATAACAAAATAATATTTCAAGGATTTTTAAATATTATTCATAAAATAATCGGCAACGATCTGCTTCAACTCTTCATGGCGAAGCATCTCAAAAGCTTCGGAGGGTGTCACAAGTTTTCGCTGACGGTCGTGCATCTCATCCCACTCATCAAGCATGGTCTCGATAAAGAGCGGATAGACCTGAACCGAAAAGAGCTTCCCAAACTTGCTGTACAGATAATTACCCGCCGCTTTGTGATGAACAACCCCAATCAGGCCAGCCTCCTCATAAGCCTCCTTGGCGGCTGATTCAGCAGGCGTCAGCCCTTTTTCAACATATCCCTTGGGAATGATCCAGCGATCCGATTTTCGGGAGGTAATAAGCACCAGCCGATCATCGAGAACCGGAATCACCCCGGACTGCCTGAAAACCTCCTTGAACCTCCCTGCCATAGCACACTTGTTATATCGTTCCTTGCTCCTTTTCTGCCATCCGCAACCGGCACTCTGCCGCCCCACAGGCAAAATAATCAACGTTATAGCTTAAAATACAACTGATTTCTCTATTTAGCAGCTCTTTACCGGTAATTGGTGTATTTAATTTTATAATGCTTTTTTGTAACATGAAAGAAGCGAATTCGGGTCTCTGATTTTACAACCAAAACCATTGAGAAAAGATGAAAGCAATCATTCCTGTTGCCGGTGTCGGCACCCGCTTACGCCCACACACCTTCTCTCATCCCAAGGTGTTGCTCAACGTGGCCGGAAAACCCATTATCGGCCATATCATGGACAAGCTTATCGACGCCGGAATTGACGAGGCCATCGTCATTGTCGGCTATCTGGGGAACATGATTGAAGAGTGGCTGGTAAAGCATTACAACATCAAATTCACCTTTGTTACCCAGACCGAGATTCTCGGACTTGCCCATGCTGTCTGGATGTGCAAGCCCTACGTTATCGACGATGAACCGTTGTTCATCATTCTCGGCGACACCATTTTTGATGTTGATCTTCAGCCAGTGCTGAAAAGCGGCCACTCCACCCTTGGCGTCAAAGAGGTTGAAGACCCAAGGCGGTTCGGTGTTGCCGTAACCGATGGAAACGAGATTCTCAAGCTGGTGGAAAAGCCCGACACTCCCATCAGCAACCTTGCCATTGTCGGCCTCTATTTTCTGCAGCAGGCCAGCTCGCTCTTTGCAAGTCTCGACTACCTCATCGCCAACAAAATCAAAACAAAGGGCGAATACCAGCTCACCGATGCCCTGCAGTTCATGATTGAAGGGGGCGAAAAATTCACGACATTCCCTGTTAACGGCTGGTATGACTGCGGCAAGCCCGAAACACTGCTCTCTACCAATGAGATTCTTCTCAAAAACAACGTATCCATAAAAGTCTATCCCGGCTGCATCATCAACGATCCGGTCTTTATCGCCGATAGCGCTATTGTTGAAAATGCCATCATCGGCCCCTATACCACCATAGGCGAGCAGGCTGTTATTACCAACACCATTATCAGAAACTCCATTATCGGCAATGAAGCGCGGGTCGGCAATATCATGCTCGATAATTCAATCGTCGGGAACAATGCCTTCATTACCGGAAGCTCCCAGGAGATCAATATTGGTGATTACTCTGAAATACGGGTAAGGTAAGCAAGAGATTTTTTGCATAGAAGAGAACGAATGGTTACATTTTGACTTTATTTTTCATCGGCATCCCCATTACCTATGGACACGGTGTCGCAAGCTCCTGACCGTTTTTTTTCCAGGGAGTTTGTCGGAAGTTTTTCCGTGTCCCGGGTCATCTCTTTGTGACATCCTTTCACGAAAAAAACTTCACATTGCTTGGCTTTTTTTGTTCTTGCTTTCACTTTTTTTTGTTGTTGCTCTCATTCGTTTAACCAAAACCTTATCAGAACATGTCACAAACAAGGTATTTCTTTACCTCAGAATCCGTTTCAGAAGGACACCCGGACAAGGTTGCCGATCAGATTTCCGATGCCGTACTTGATGATTTTCTTCGCCAGGACTCGAGCTCACGCGTTGCCTGTGAAACGTTTGTTACAACCGGCCAGGTAATTGTCGGTGGCGAAGTCACGACCAAAGGAATTGTTGATATCCAGAAAATAGCCCGCAAGGTTGTCAGCGAAATTGGCTACACCAAGGGCGA
>CAIXCO010000153.1 GCA_903917955.1 uncultured Chlorobiaceae bacterium
GCAATCAGCGGCAAAGCAATGGTTGCTTCAGCAAAAACCATCTGCTCATGAACGGTATCAACCTTGCCCCATGAACTGGCCTCTTTGAGGGTTGAACCGGAAAGCGCACCGTCACGCTCATCGGCGACCGTGATTTGGACCGCGTAGGTGTGCATGGAGACATTTTCATGGCCAAGCACTTCGGCTGCAACAACAATATCCTGGGTAAAGTTTTTCGGCACACCTCCTCCTATCATGAAAATACCGGTCTTATCATTCTCAATCTTGATTCTGGTCAATTCACGAAAATCCTTCACTGAGTCGATGGCGACATGCTGTCCGGGATTCTGCCACTGATGATGCACCAGCCCGAATCCGGCAGAGCAGTCCGAAAAAGCAGGGCAAAAAATCGGTACCCCCTTTTCGTAAGCCTTGTAGACGATGGAGTTTTTGTCGAAATTGTTAGCCTCAATATATTTTGCCATTTCCACAATAAATTCGCGAGAGGAGTAAACCCCTGGCTGCATGGAGTTGGCTATGAGCGCTGTTGTATCATCGCAGACACGAAGATCATCTTCGTCAATAAAGGTATCGTAAATGCGGTCGATATGCAGCTCGCGGAGAATGGCGTCATCAAGAAACTGCGTACCCTTGTAATGGCGGAATCCAAGAGCTTCAAAAAAGTCCTGATCGACAATATTTGCCCCTGTAGAGACAATAACATCAACCATGTTGTTGTCGATCATGTCAATCAGCACCTGCTTCAATCCCGCGCTGATCAGCGAACCTGCAAGGGTTATAATAACGGCACACTCCTTGTCCTGCTGCATGAGATCCAGAATGGAAGCCGCTCTTGCCAGATTACGCGCCTGAAAGGCAGTATCGCTCATCTGGTCAATCAAGGGGACAATATTCAGTTGCTTGATATCAATATGGCGAACCGGTGCGCTCAGCAACTCCTCTTTTCTGAATCCTGACAGCATAACTACCCCCGACGCGATTTAAAAAAAGTGACAAAACAAAAAAAGAGAGTAAGCTTACTATATCACACACTCAAATTACCGGATGCTGCTTCCTTCCGGATCTGACATGGTTGGGCAACTGAGCGTTGTATAGGACTTACTCTCTAATTATATCAGTTTTTGAACTTCTTTCCATCCCTTCAGATTAGAAAAGTAAAAACACGTTCTTTAATATAGTGTATCGAAACGTGAAAACAAAAAACAAACAAAGCTCTTTTATCTTTCTGTCAACTGTTATAAATTGGAGGACATTAGGAACTTTAAAGAACAACAACCCTGCCTGAAACAGCCTCACTCGCTGCCGGGTTTCGCGGCAACAATTATTGTTATGGGAATACAACGAATTTTAAGCGGGATGCGCCCTACCGGCAAACTCCATCTCGGTCATTTCACCGGAGCCCTTGAAAGCTGGGTTGAGCAGCAGAACATGCTTGATGAGCATGGCGCAAGGGTCTATGAAACCTGCTTCCTCATTGCCGATTATCACAGCTTGACAACCTCGCTTGATACCAGCGATATTTATGCACATACGCTTGACATGCTCGTCGACTGGCTGGCAGCAGGCATTGATCCCCAAAAAAGTCCCCTCTTCCGCCAGTCGCAGGTCAAGGAGCACGCTGAACTTTTTCTGCTTTTTTCCATGCTTATCACTTCATCGCGGCTTGAAAGAAACCCAACCCTGAAAGAGCAGGTACGTGACTTGAATATGGATTCACTGATGTATGGCCATCTGGGTTACCCCGTTCTGCAGGCTGCCGATATTCTCCTCTACAAGGGCAATGTGGTTCCTGTAGGTGAAGACCAGATCCCCCATGTAGAGATTACCCGCGAAATTGCACGCAAATTCAACAACCACTATCCTCATCCCGTTCTCGGAGAGGTCTTTGCTGAACCGGAACCTAAAATCACGAAATTCTCGCGTCTGGTCGGTCTTGATGGAAAGGCAAAGATGTCAAAGTCTCTCGGCAACACGATTCTGCTTGCGGATGGTCCTGAAGAGGTGATGAAAAAAATGCGCACGGCGGTTACCGATACAGAAAAAATCCGCAAAAACGATCCTGGCCACCCTGAAGTCTGCACGGTCTTCAGCTACCACAAAAAATTTGCCACGCAGGAACAACTCGAAAGCATAGAGGTTGATTGCCGGGCTGGCTCGCTTGGCTGTGTGGATTGCAAAAAACTGTGTGCCAGTAATATTTCTCGCGAACTGGCGCCCCTGATTGAAAAACGCCATTATTATGAAGCCAACATGGATCTTGTCAAAGAGATTCTGCTTGAAGGCGAAATAAAAGCAAAAATCGTCGCCAGCCAGACCATGCAGGAGGTGAGAGCTGCCATGAAGCTTGGCGAAACAACCTGCAGCAACCATCATTAAACCCCCATGCTGAACAAAAAACAGGCTTTTATTTTTGATATGGATGGAGTGCTGACAGACAATATGCAGTTCCATGCCGACTCATGGGTCGAGCTCTTCAGTGATTTCGGCCTTCAGGGGCTCGACGCTGACCGATATCTGGTGGAAACCGCCGGCATGCAAGGGCTTGATGTTCTCCGTTACTTCCTTGACCCGCAAATCAACGAAGAAGAGGCTGAACGGCTTACCAATCTGAAGGATTTTCTCTATCGGGTCATGTCGCGCGACCGCATCAAGGCGATGCCTGGTCTCAAACTCTTTCTTGATGCCGCCGACCAGAGGGGAGTCAAACTTGGAATAGGCTCCGGTGCATGCCCAAAAAATATCGACTACGTTCTCGGCATTCTTGATATGACAGAAACATTCCAGGCCATTGTGGATCCTTTTCAGGTACGCCACGGCAAGCCGCAACCGGATATTTTTTTACGTGCCGCCTCACTGCTTGGGGTACCCCCGTCGGAATGCATCGTGTTTGAAGATGCCCTTCCAGGCGTCGAGGCTGCCAGAAAAGCCGGGATGCAGTGTGTTGCCGTCACCACAACAAACAGGGCCGAGGCCTTCAGCCATTTCGATAATGTTTTGCAGGTCATCGACGATTTTACCAGCCTTTGTCCTGACGAACTCCTGAAAAAGCTCAATGAAAAGCAACCCATGACCCTCTTATAAAAAAAATCTGATGCTTGAATTTTTCTCTCCTGTCATTCACAATGCCCTGCGCTCGGCAGCTATTATTACCGATAAGCCCGTCAATATCGAGCAGCCCGCCGACAAAAAATTCGGCGACTTTTCAACCAACATCGCCTTGCTTGCCGCAAAAGAGTGCCGGAGAAACCCCCGTGAACTTGCTCAAACAATTATTGAGCATCTTTGTTTCCCCGCCAATACCATCGCCAAAGTGGAGGTTGCCGGTGCGGGCTTCATCAATTTTTATCTTACACCACATTTCATCATGCACTCCGTCGAGCAGGTGCTGCTTGACGGAGATGACTATGGAAAAGGAAATATCGGCCAGGGAAAGAGCGCTGTTGTAGAATATGTGAGCGCAAATCCAACCGGACCGCTGACCATAGGACGTGGCAGGGGTGGCGTGCTTGGCGACTGTATTGCCAATCTCTTTATAACCCAGGGATACGAGGTTACAAGGGAGTACTATTTCAATGATGCGGGCCGACAGATGCAGATTCTTGGAGAATCGGTCAAGCTCCGTTATCTGGAACGTTGCGGTCAAGCAGTTGAGTTCCCCGCCACCCATTACCAGGGTGAGTATATCGGCGATATTGCCGAAGAGATCTACCGTGATCACGGAACAGCTTTTGCTGAAAACAGTGAGTTGCGGATATTCAAAAAAAGGGCTGAAGAGATTATTTTCGCCTCTATACGCAAGACGCTTGAACGCCTCAGCATCCGGCATGACTCATTTTTTAATGAGCACACGCTCTACACTACGCCCGATGAAGGGGGCTTGAACGCCAACCAGAGAGTGATTGAGGCACTCAGAAGCAAGGAATTCATCACAGAATACGATGGAGCAACCTGGTTTCAGACCACAAAGCTCGGCCAGGAAAAAGACAAGGTGCTTGTCAAATCTTCAGGAGAGCCCAGCTACCGTCTGCCTGATATCGCCTACCATATCACCAAGTATGAACGAGGCTTCAGTGTGATCGTCAACGTCTTCGGCGCCGACCATATCGACGAATACCCTGACATTTTGGAGGCCCTTAAAATTCTTGGCTACGACACCGGGCGCATCAAGATCGCCATCAACCAGTTTGTGACAACAACGGTTGACGGACGAACCCTTAAAATGTCAACAAGAAAAGGCAATGCCGATCTGCTCGACGATCTGATTGACGACGTAGGAGCGGATGCAACCCGGCTCTTTTTCATCATGCGCGGCAAAGATTCACACCTGAACTTCGATGTTGAACTGGCAAAAAAACAGTCGAAAGACAATCCTGTCTTTTATCTGCAATACGCCCACGCAAGAATTTGCAGCCTGTTGCGTATAGCCAAGCAAGAGATCGGCTTTGAAGCCACATCCGACCCAGACCACCACACTCTGCAACTGCTCAACTCTCCAGCGGAACTTCAACTGGGGTTTGCCCTGCTTGATTATCCCGATATGATCAAAACAAGCCTTCGTCTGCTTGAACCACAAAAAATGGTTGAGTACCTGCACTCACTGGCTGAAGTGTTTCACCGCTTCTATCAGGAGTGCCCCATTCTCAAGGCAGAACCTGACATTGCCAAGGCACGACTCTTTCTTTCACTGGCAACTCGCCAGGTACTGCGCAATGGATTCAGGATTCTCGGTGTGTCGGCACCTGAGTCGATGTAGCCGAATCCAGCGGATGACGGTAAAGAGCGTGCTCAATGATATAGCGATAGACCGATGGAGGAACAAGGTGAGAAAAGGGTGCCCCGGCGGCAACACAATCCCTGACAAGCGTCGAGGAGATCGGAGAGGAGAAGTCGATAACCTTAATGGACCCTTTCGGTTGCATGGTTGCCGGAAAGGACGCGCCGGGCCTGGTTGATGCCCGGCTGAAGACGACAATATCACATAATGAAAACAGCACATCAGGCTCCTTCCACAGGGGAAACTCCCTGAAACTGTCCTCGCCGACAAGCAGTGTCAGATGGTCGGTTGGGTAGAGGTGATGGAGATGGCGCAAAAGATCGACAGTATAGGAGGGCTGCTGTTTTTCAAGTTCCCACCCGCTGACCTCACTGCACACGCCTGTGCGATTGATTTCGAGGGAAAGAAGCTCAGCCAGGCACCGTCTGTGCCCGTCGGTTAGGCCTCTCTTTTGCTTGAATGGATTATTCGAAACCGAAATAAGTATTCTGTCAAGGCCAAGCAACTCCCTGGCAAAAAGAGATAGGGCAAGATGGCCATTGTGCGGCGGATCGAAGGAGGCGCCAAAAACTGCCAGATGCACGACTGACCTGGATCAGTGTTTGAAATTCTGCTTGATTTTCTCCCTGACACCTTTCATTTCTCTCTCTTTTTCAGGAAAAAGCTGCACGTACTGGTCGAGCGTCTGCCCTGCATCAAACCACTTTTTGCGCGTCATCAAGACATCAATTTTTGCAGCCATGGCCTTCTTAAAGTAGATGGTATCAGGAAAACGTTTGATAAGCTCATCATAAAAGATAACGGCGGCCTTGTATTTTTTAAGCTGGACATACTGCCTCGCCACAAAAAAAGTATTTTTTGCCAACTTTTCCCTTAATGCCGGGATTGCCTTTTCAGCATATCTCAAGCTGTCAATCCGCGAAAATCTGGCAGTTGCCGCAGCATAGTTCTGTTTGTAATCCTGGTTCTTGGGATTAATCTTCAACAACTCCCTGTAGGTCTCAACATCACCGGCAAGCTTCGATGAATCAACCATTGGATAGAGCTCCAGATAGAGAGAAAACTGCTCTATGGCCTTGTTGGTATACTGCTGATCAAGTTCAAAATGGGGAGAGAGCTTTTCGTATGATGTTGCAAGCAGAAACTGCGCAGTTCTTGCGTATGGAGTAGAAGAAATCTGCTGCTGCAACCTGGTAAACATATCCGCCGAAAGAATATATTGCCCGGAACGGTAATAGGACTGTGCAAGAAAAAAAAGCACATCATCCTCAAGTGCTGTGGCTCGCGAAGTAAAAATAAGTGATTCAAACACTAACGCGGCTTCCTCGTAATTGCCCTTGTCGTACAACTTCTGTGCCTTGGCATATCCTTCATTCACGCGCTCTGTAGCACTCGTTGCCAGCTTTGAGGATGAACAACCGGAACTCATCAGTAACCCCATCGCAAAAAGAATCACTGCTGAACGTGAAAAAAATCTGGTAACCGACATAGAATCACTCCATTATTCTTTTTATGGAAAAGAGGACACCCGGAAAAGCGAAACTCCAGAGAAAGAGTCCGCTGTGGAAAACGTTTTTGTGGAGCTTAGGGGAGTCGAACCCCTGACCTTCTCATTGCGAACGAGACGCTCTACCAACTGAGCTAAAGCCCCGGAATTTTGATTCTACAAATTTTCAGTACTACCTGCAAATTGCATCTCAACGGAAGAAAAAAATAGCCTGCAAAAGCAGGCTATTGACTGTTGAGTTCTTCGACGAAGAGCGCAGGTCACCGGCCTGTTTCAGGAAACAAGGGTACGACGAAGCAATTGAAGCTGATGGCTGATGGTTCCGTCGTAAATCGTATCACCAATTTTAACGGCAACACCACCAATAAACTGCTCATTGAGAAGCATCCTTGGCCTGATTTTCTTACCAGTAAAATCCGCAAGTTTTTTCACCAGTTCACCAGCCTGTTCATCAGAAAGCTGAACCGCGCTGGTAATATCAACATTGATCACCCCTTGTTTTTCATCAAGCAGGATTTGAAACTCATCAATAATTTCAGGCAAAAGCCCTGCACGTTTTTTTCTGGCGACCAACTTTAAAAACAGGAACATTTTCTCTCCGACCGAATCGCTGAAGATCTCTTCGAGTATATGAATTTTCTTGTCGCCTTTAACAAGAGGACTCCGCAGGGCATGAACGAGATCACGGGAGTTTTCAAGAACACCCTTGATCACTTGCAACTCCTCAACAATCGTATCAAGAAAATTACCCTCTTCTGCTGCTGACAAAAGAGCAGAGGCATATCGACGGCTTGCAATGAGACTTGACATGGCGATGAGCAGTTTTCAGTTACGTTTTGTTGAAAGATCCTGAATCATGCTGTCAACGATCTTTTTTTGCATGTCAGCATCAAGAGCTGTCTTGATAATTTTTTCAGCGCCCTTGACGGCAAGATCAGCAACTTCATTCCTCAGCACATCGAGTGCACGGCGTTTTTCCTGTTCAATTTCATCTTTTGCTGAAGCGATCATTTTTTTCGCCTCTGCCTGCGCCTTGTCGGTAAAATCAGCGCGAAGCTTTTCAGCATAATCCCTTCCTTCACGAATGATCCTGTCAGATTCAGCATCAGCCTTTGCAAGCAATTCCTTGTTTTTACGCAAAATAGCCTCTGACTCATCCTTAGCCTTGTGCGCACGGTCAATAGAGGACTGAATTCCCTTTTCCCGCTCTTCCAAAGCGCCAAGAATAGGGCCCCAGGCAATTTTCTTCAGTATAAGCAACACAATCACAAATGTTACCGCAGTCCAGAAAATAAGGCCGGGGTTCGGGCTCAGAAGACTACCGGCAAGAAGTATAATTCCTGACGTAAGCATGAACAATGTTTCCGTTAACGATTAATAAAGCCCGATTGCAACCTGAAGCCGTTCAGCCGCAATCGGGATATCTTCTGTATCGAATCTGCAAAACCGCCAAATCTTACTTAAGAGCAAGAAGCACACAGATAACTTCACCGAAGAGGGCAACACCCTCAATAAGAGCCGCGGCAATAATCATGGTAGTACGGATATCTGATGTAGCTTCCGGCTGACGGGCTGTACCCTCAGCGGCTGAAGCTGCAATATTACCAATACCCAGACCTGCACCAATAACAGCCAGACCGGCGCCAAGACCCGCACCCAAATAAGCTAAACCTAAACCTTCCATCTTGTAATTACCTCCGTTTATTTGTTGTAAGTTGTTTGCTAAAGGATAATTAGCAGTTTTGAAACCGGTGAATAAAAAATATAAAAGCAAAACTTGCCACTCAACAATACCTACGCCACCTTAATGATGCGCTGCCTCAGCCTGATGCTCGTCATGACCCTCGTGCGCAGTGGCGAGACCGATAAAGAGCGCGGAAAGCATGGTAAAGACAAATGCCTGCAAAAACGCAACGAAGAGCTCAAGCAGATAGATAAAAATTGCAAAAGGAACAGAGACCGCTATGGCCACAATATAACTTTTCAGAATGAAGCTGATGAAGATCAAACTGAGAATGATGATGTGACCCGCTGTCATGTTGGCAAAAAGACGTACGGTAAGCGCGAAGGGCTTCGTGAATTGACCTATGATCTCGATAGGAACCATGATGATCCAGAGCGACCAGTGGGTACCTGCGGTAAGGTGCTGAAGATAACCTTTAACACCATGAGCCCTGAAGGCGGCAATCTGGGTGACAAAGAAGGTGAATATGGAGAGGGTAAGGGTAACGTTGACGTTACCAGTCGCCGTTGCACCGTAAGGAATAAGGCCAAGAAGATTACAGAAAAGAATAAAAAAGAAGACCGTCAGCAAGTAAGGGAGATGTTTTTCATAACCATGACCGATATTGGACTTGGCCACATCGAGCCGGATGAACTCGACCAGAGCTTCCATGGCGTTGGCCAGCCCTCTAGGAGCCTGACGGGCACTCATGTTCTTGTATTTACCTCCAACAACTGAAAAAACAATCACCAGTGCAGCCGAGACAAGCCAGAGCATCACCACATGCTTCGTGATTGAAATATCAATGCCAGCAACAAGCGGAATTTTTGGGAGATGAATTTCACCAAAAGGATCAAAAACAAAAACGTTGTTGTCGAGAATATGATGCATGATAACATCGCCAGCCTTTTCCTCTTCCGGAGCAGCCTGAACACCACCCTGTACAGCTTCAACTGCAGGTGCAGGTACGGCAGCGACATCATGTGGAGCAGCAACAAGGCTGTCAACATTCAGCGCAAGCGGCACAAGAATCGCAATAACCTTGAGGAAAGCCTTAACCCGTTTGACGTTTAGCCGTTTCATGCAGTATTCTTTTTCTGTTTGTTTTTCTTTTGATACCCGAGAATCTCAATAATTACATAGATACAGTAAAAAGCGAAAAACGAAAGGACAAAATCATGTCTATCGACAAGGTCCTTGATAATGACAACCAACACAAGCACCATCAACACAAGCAGCCTAATGGTCAACCCGCCAAAAACAACCTTGGTGAAGAGCGCCGATTCTTTATCAAATGCATATTCAAAAAGCAGGTAACCTGTAACCGTATTGGCAACCACCATCGCCCAGGCGATAAAGAGTGAATGCAAGTCAACACTGCCCGATCCGAAAGCTGAAAAAATTACCCCCCATAAAATGACGGATAAGATACACAACTTAATAAAAAATTCAAACACTGGCTTCATATCTACCGCTTCTTTCTTGATTAACCATCATAATGAGTATAAAATATTCTATTTTTTCCTGTTTGCCGCCCGTACAACCTTCATGAGAAGAAGTGCCATGCCAACCATGCCAACAAAAACCCCAAACAAAAAGAGCCCTGGCGATGTACCGAGCTGACTGTCAGCCCAATAGCCCAGCAAAACAAAAAAAGCGAAGCTGGCCGCAATCTGCAACCCCAGACCCATATAATCAGAAAGCGCACGGGAAGAGCGTCCTAAATCGTCCAAAAACCTCTCTTCATCAGGTTTTGTCATCATTAATAACCCTTGTTTAGATTCAGAGAGCATCTTTTGCCAGGAAAAAGAGCTTTCACAGGAGCATTCTATCGAGCACCGCCGACGTCCTCAAGATAAGACTCTTCCTGAAAATAATGAACCCTTTGCCGATAATTCTCCGCTCCAGTGCGCCGCCCCTTGAAAAAAAGCACTATGTTAGCAGAATAACGCTTTTCAACAATACCAACGCCCAAGAGTGCCCGAGAAAGATTTGATACCCGCGAGAGCATCAACTGAAAGAGCTCCATCAAGCCTGACAGAAAAATATATTGTGCCTGATTGCTTTTTCCCTTACCGGGAGCTCATCGCACTGCAAAGCACCAGAAACGGGGGAGGAAGCGCAGGAGCTTTTTCCTCGTTGAACCTCGGAAGAAATACCGGGGATCGAAAAGAACGAGTCGAAGAGAACTTTCAGCGCCTCTGCTCCGACATCGGCATCAATCCCGGACGGCTGGTCACCTCCCGGCAAGTACATGGCACCGAAATACTTTTTGCCGAAGAAGCGGGAAATTACGACGGTTATGATGCACTCATTACGGACAGACAGAATCTCTTCCTCTGCATCTTTACCGCAGACTGCTATCCTGTGCTCATTTATGACCCACGTCATCAAACTTCAGGAGCCGTTCATGCCGGCTGGAAAGGGAGTGCCGGAGCCATTGTGATGAAAACCATTGAAGCCATGAGGGTGCGCTTTAACTCTCTCCCGGAAGAGTGCCTTGCCTGGATCGGCACGGGGATTTCGCCCGAGGCCTACGAGGTTGGCCGGGCGGTTGCCCTTGAGTTTCCTGCCGGGAGCTGCCAGCGCTGCCCCGACAGGAATAACGAAGAAAAATATCTGCTTGATCTTGCCCTTGTCAACTATCGCCAACTGCTTGCAGCAGGAGTTCAGCCTGCGAATATTGAGCGCTCGCACTTCTGCTCGCTTCGCGACAGCAATCTGTTTTTTTCCTACCGGCGCGATCGGGGCGAAACCGGACGTATGGTCAGCCTGATCGGCGTCACCAGTGCAAAGTCTCCCTGAACGCCCCTTTTACGAGCAGCTTCGTCCGTAGCAACCATAGAGTTCATGAGCTTGCCGGCAGATATCCTCACTGAAATCGGGATGGGCAATGGTTGCCAGCGCCTCAGCTCTCTGGCGAAGATTTTTGCCATGAAGATTAACAATTCCAAACTCGGTAACGACATACTGCACATGAGCCCTGGTGGTGACCACACCTGCCCCCGGTTTAAGCTGCGGAACAATGCGCGACAGGCCGCTTTTTGTGGTTGAGGGCAAGGCAATTATCGGCTTGCCCCCTTCGGAGAGTGCTGCTCCCCGGATAAAGTCCATCTGTCCACCAACACCTGAAAAATACTTCTGCCCAATCGAATCAGCACAGACCTGTCCTGACATGTCGATTTCAAGAGCGCTGTTAATTGCTGTCACCCTTGGATTTCTGCGGATCTCCCGGGTATCGTTGACATAATCGGAAGGAAGCATTTCGACCAGCGGATTGTCATCAACAAAATCATAGAGCCTTCGGGTACCGACAAGAAAGCTTGCGACCATGATCTCCTTATGGCTTCGCTTTTTGCGGCCGTTAATCACACCCTTTTCAACAAGATCAATAACTCCGTCCGAAAACATCTCTGAATGAATGCCAAGATCGCGGTGGCCGGAAAGAGCCGCAAGAGTGGCATCAGGAATTGCACCAATTCCCAACTGCAACGTCGCGCCATCCTCGACAATGGATGCAATATGGCGACCAATACGAATCTCGATATCGCTCAATATGTGACGGGGAGTTTCAGGAATAGGATCATCCACATCAACCATCGCATGAATCTTGCTGATATGAAGTATTCCCTCGCCATGCGTACGGGGCATGTTCGGGTTTACCTGGGCAATAACCAGCTTTGCGGAATGCACCGCAGCAAGGGTCGCATCGACCGAAACCCCAAGAGAGCAGTAGCCATGCCGGTCAGGAGGAGATACGTGCACAAGCGCCACATCAAGCGGAAGTATCCTGTTATAGAAAAGGGAGGGAACGTCACTGAGAAAAACCGGAATGGCATCCCCGTCACCATCCTGTACCGACTTGCGGACATTTTTGCCCACAAACAGGGCATTCAAGCGGAAACTTTCACGATATTCCGGCCTTGCATAAGGTGCATCACCCTCGGTGTGAAGGCTGACAATTTCTACATTTCTCAGCTCTTCCGAGCGATCAACCATCGCCTCAATCAATCGTTGCGGTGTTGCTGCCGCAGTGTGCAAAAAAACCCTGTCGCCCGACTTTATTCTGGCTACCGCATCCTCTGCGGAAAGCGTACTATAGTTCATTATTCCCTTTGCTGTGTTTGTTACAAATGCACGGTCAGATCCCATTGTTTTTCCGGCGAAGATATGCCGGTGTGTCTGACGAGCCCTTCTGGATTTTATCTTCACGCTCTCCTCTGCCACCCGTAAGCGGCACATTACAATCGGCATCATGCCCAGTATTTTTGCGAACCTCAACCTCATGAGGATCATTAATTGATAACTGCCTTCTGATATAGGCAGGAATGCGCAAATCTTCCTCCTTGCGTTCAGAATAAAGAGATGTCCCCGATCGATTGGAGCCAGGTGTCTGTCCAAGCCTGATACCCGATACAGGTGGAACAAGTGGCCTCACTGCGGGCTCCACTCCCTCCTCCTGCGCCTTTCGCCTGAAACCGGTTACAATAACGGTAACCCTGATTTCACCTGATACCTGCGGCTCATCGACATAGCCATTGATAATTTTGGCATCACTGCCAACCTGCTCTTCGATATAGTTCATCGCATCCGACATGTCTCTCATGGTCACCTCGCCGGTAATATTGACCAGCACCCCTTTGGCACCCTTCACCGATACGCCCTCAAGAAGAGGACTGTTGAGAGCATCAGATGAAGCTTTCAAGGCCCGGCGTTCGCCTGCAGCAGCAGCGGAACCCATAACCGCATCACCAGCCCCGGCCATAATGCTGCGAACATCGGCAAAATCAACATTGACATGACCGTGACGGGTAATAATATCAGCAATACCCTTGGCTGCCCTGTAGAGAACATCGTTTGCCATATTAAACGCTTCAGTGGCGCTTACCCCCTCTTCAGCAATACTGAGGATCTTTTCATTTTCGACAAGAATAAGGGTGTCAATATATTTCCGCAGTTCGATGATGCCGCCATCAGCAATGTTCGCCTTGACCTGCCCTTCAAAGTTAAACGGCCTTGTCACGACTCCGATGGTGAGTATGCCCATATTCCTCGCAATTGAGGCAATCACCGGAGCGGCACCAGTACCAGTTCCTTTGCCCATACCCGCAGCAATAAAAACAAGATCAGCCCCTCGAAGCTGGGCCGCAATAATTTCACGATCATCTTCTGCGGCCTGACGGCCTTTGGCGGGATCAGCTCCTGCCCCCAGACCATTCGTCGCTTTCTTGCCAATTTGCACCCTCAACGGGGCTTTTGAATTCAGAAGCGCCTGGCGATCGGTATTGAAAACGATATATTCAACACCACTAATTTTTCGGTCAATCATATTATTTACCGCATTGCCGCCGCAACCGCCGACACCGACAATCCTTATGGTAACCCCTTTGCCCTGCTCACTGTCGAACAGGCCCGGATCAAGCTCAAATGCCATTTTTTTTCAGTTCTCCGCTTTAATAAGCTCTTATTTGCACTCTCATCAGAGATTGTCCCAGAAAGTCTTAATACGATTCACCATTTTCTTCCCAGCAGGGGTTGTATCCTGTGCAGGAGGATCTTCCCTGATTCCCGGAGCTATATCAGGGGGTAGCTCTGGTTGTAACATATTGCCTTGATCCACAGTGAGATTGCTCTGAAATGCATGGGCAACAAGCCCCATAACCGTGGCATACATGGGGTTATTGACAGAACCCTTGATCCCGCCCGAGACCCCTTCCGGATAGCCAATGCGAATATCAAGACCAAAAATATCATGTGCAAGCTCTTCGGTACCCGGCAAAAGCGCACCCCCACCTGTTATAATAGCTCCTGCATTGAGATATTCATAATAGCCCGACCGATCCACCGACTCACGCACAAGTTCCAGAATCTCCATCATCCTCGCTTCAATAATCATCGTAAGCGAACTCTTGGGAACCGATTTTTGCGCACGACCTTCGATTCCCTCAATAAGAATCTCCTCATCTTCACCGCTCAGCTTGCTGTATGCACATCCATGCTTTATTTTCAGCTCTTCGGCAACCTCATAAAGAGCCCTCACCCCGTGGGCAATATCATGAGTAACGTCGTTGGCCGCAACCTTGATAACCTCTGAATGGCGGATTGCACCATCAATATAGATAGCCACCTCAGTAGTACCTCCACCAATATCAATGACAACCACACCGCTTTTCTTCTCACGCTCTTTCATCACTGAGATCCCCGAAGCCACAGGCTCAAAGGTAACTGCACTGATATCGAGTCCTGCCTTTTCAACACACTGTTTGATATTGCGTATCTTTGTTCTCAAGCCAACCACAATATAGGCACTGCCCCTCATTGTCGTCCCTGCCATGCCTATCGGGTCAAGAAGCCCATCCTGATCATCAACAATAAATTCCTGCGGAATGACATGGATAATTTCATGGTCAATATCCAGATACCGGATATTGGTCTTGGCCTTTTCCAAAAAACGCTTCACATCAGAATCATTGACAATTCCTGTCTGGTTGATGCTTATTTCCGAATTACTGTGAATACAATGGACATGCGCCCCGGAAATACCGACATTGACACCGCGAATACGGATGGATGACTCGCGCTCGGCATCAGCCACGGCCGCTTTGATAGCCGCTACGGTCTTATTGATATTAACCACAGTCGCCCTTTGAAGACCATCAGAATTTGAGCGCCCTTTTCCAAGGACGTTAAGCTTCCCTATTTCATCTTTTTCAGCAACAACAACGCAAACCTTGGTTGTGCCGATATCAAGACCTACAGCAATATTGCTCATCAGCATTGTTCTATTCTAAGCATAATTATCACAGAGAAACACTCTGCAGCACCACCGGAGGTAGAGTATCCCTGGTAAAAATCCTCTCTCTGAACCTCAAATCCACCGTTTCGTAAAAGTCAAAACCTTTTTTTGAAACCACCTTTTGCCAGAATATCTCGAATTTTTTCAACTTTTCCTTGTAATTCCCGTCATTGCCGACAATAAAACGGGAAGGGCTCTGGGCCGTAAGACACCATGTCATGTTGTTGCCAGCAAGATGAAGTTCTCCGATAAATAGCCTTGCATACTCTGTCTGTGAAAGCACTTCAAGAAAGTCCCTGATCAATGCAACATCACGTCGATCAAGTTGACGCAAACCATTTTCGGCAATGTTCAATCGGGTTATTCCGGAAATTTTCAGCAAAGGCACGCCATGGCGTACCCCTACAGGCAAAAGAAACCCATCACCATCAAGAGCCATAATTTGGCCATCAAGAACCGCTAAAGCAACAGGTTGTCGCTCAAAAACCTTGATGCGGACAATTCCATTCAGCTCCTTGCCAATCTCGGCATCCCTGAGATAGGGAATCGTCATAATTTTCTTTTTCAGCTCTTTGGTATCAAGATTCTGCAAATTTCTGCCCTTAAAAGCATTCAGGCGTGACAGGAACTCACGGTCAGAGATACTTGAGGCTCCGTCAAGAACAAACCCCCTGACAACCACCCCTTTTTTCCACTGTGATGCAGCGGAAGCCAGCACAACAAGAACGACGATAACCATCAGAAAAACAACTGTCCGGGAAACCCAACTGCCACCGGAAGCTGCCGCAAAGCTCTCACCGCTGTCCGCCTCTCCCGGAAGGCCCTGAGTGGAGACGTCCGATACTTTTTTAAATCCGTTCATGACGCAGTCAAACCCGATAAGGGGAGACTCTTGCACTGAGCTGGAGCCTCAGCTCTACTGGCTGCAGCAACTTTTGATGCAAGATGGGTAATATCGCCTGCACCCATGAACAGAAGCATGGTTCCGTTGACTGACAACTCCATGAGAGATGAAAAAAGAGTCTCAATATCGGCAATAAATTCAACATGTTTTCCGCCAGCCTTCCGTACCGCAGCAGCAACCATCTCCCCGTCGACACCCGGATAATCCACCGACCTTTCCCTGGCAGGGTAGACATCGGCAACATAGACAATATCCGCCCTTGAAAGTGCCCAGCCATATTCACTGGCAAACTCCCTTGTCCTTGAAAAAAGGTGCGGCTGAAAAATTGCAACGACCCTCTTTTCCAGCCATCCGCTTTTAGCCGCCATGACGGTTGCCTTGACTTCCGAAGGGTGGTGAGCATAATCATCGACAACCATAAGCCCTTGACCATTATCATATTTCACCTGAAAGCGTCTCCTCATGCCACTGTAACGACCAAGCCCGGCAATCAGCAACTCGGGCATGATTCCTAGCTCAAGACCTGTCGAAAACGCGGCCAGGGCGTTGAGCACATTGTGGCGTCCCGGCACATTGATGCAAACATCCCGGTATTCATGACCATAAGCCTTGATAGAAAAAGTGGTACGCTGTTGTTCAGCGACAATGTCCGAAGCCATAACATCGGCTGGTTCATCAATGCCAAAAGTAGTATAGAGACGATTCATCAACGGAATAATCTTTCTGATTTCCGGCCAATCAACACAACAAATCACCCTCCCATAAAAAGGCACTTTGTTGGCAAAAGTAACAAATGCCTGTTTCAGCTCATCAAGCGTGCCATAGGTGTCCATGTGCTCGGACTCAAGACTGTTGACAACGGCAATCGTAGGGGTAAGTTTTAAAAAAGCACGATCATACTCATCTGCCTCAATAACCATAAATTTCCCATCACCAACCACTGTGCTGCCTTTCAGATAGTCTGATATCCCGCCAATCATGACCGTCGGCGACTCACCCGACTCAATCAGCATGGTGGCAATCATGGCCGTCGTCGTCGTTTTTCCATGCGTGCCCGAAACACATACTCCATATTTGTAGCGCATGAGCTCGCCAAGCATCTCGTCCCGCTTAATGACGGGGATACCCGCTTTTGCGGCGGCAAGAACCTCAACATTCTCTTCCGGCCTGATCGCAGAGGAGTAAACAACAACATCACAAGATGCAACCTGCTCTGCGAGGTGCCCTTGATAGATCACGGCTCCATGCGCAGCAAGCTTTTCGGTCACTTCTCCAGAAGAGAGATCTGAGCCCGTAACCCGGAAACCCGACTTCAGAAGCAGCTCCGCTATGGCACTCATCCCTGCGCCACCCACTCCAACAATATGGACGCTTTTTGTGTTCCCTAATTCCATCGTTGTTTGAATCCTCTCTCTTAAAGTTTTTTTGCAAGGTTGACAATCCGCAGGGCAAGCTGACGGGCTGCATCGGGATATGCCTGATTCCGGGAAGCGGCACCCATCTGAGCAAGCTTCCCTGCATCGAGCAGCAATTGAAGAATATCGTTTATTGATGCCTGCTGGTCGAGACAATCATCCTCAATCTGCAGGGCCGCCCCAGCGGCAACAAGCGCCCGTGCATTATGACGCTGATGGTCACCGGTTGCATGAGGGTAAGGAACAAGAACCGACGGCTTTCCAAGATTGGTCAACTCGGCGATGGATGAAGCACCCGCACGGCACAGCACAAGATCAGCAGCACCGTAGGCCGCTCCCATATCCTCAATATAGGGAGAAATCCAGAGATAAGGAGAGGGCTGTACCCGACTTTTAATGCGCTCAAAATCAAGTGCACCAGTCTGCCATATAAGATTTGCTGAAGCAGTAATGTCGTCAAGCCAGTGAAGCACAGCGTTGTTTATTGAGCGCGCACCACGGCTCCCTCCAAAAACAAGAAGGGTTGGGCGTTCTTCATGCAGGGAGAAGTACTCCCTTGCTGCGGCAGTGTGCTGCAACTCAAACGAGCGAGACGGATTGCCGGTAACAAAGATCTGCTCTTTTTTTACAAGAAAACGACGGGCCTCTTCAAAGGAGAGATGCACTTCAGTGGCCAATGTGGCAAGCAGTTTTGTTGTTACACCAGGAAAGGCATTTTGCTCCTGGACAAGTGTTTTTTTTCGCATCAGTTGAGCCGCAAGCAGCAATGGTGCGCTGACAAATCCACCGGTACCAACAACAACATCAGGCTTTTCCCTGCCAATCAAGGAAACTGCACCTCCAAGAGCCGAAACAAAATCAGCAAACACACCAACATTGGCAAGAAGAGCTGCAAACGACCGCCCCCTTTTCAGTCCTCTGACCGGAACAAGATGTAACCGGTACCCGAGCCTTGGCACTTCCGCAGCCTCAATGCCACTGGTCGTCCCTGCAAAAGAGATCGCGACATCCGGCATCAGTTTCCTGAGCTCTCCGGCCATGGCTACCGCCGGATACAAATGGCCACCTGTTCCACCTCCGGCAAAAAGCACCTTCATACTCTCCTCCCTTCAGCAACATCGTGCAGCAGGCCTTTTTCAAGCCCCGGACTCTTGTAACCTGCTATACTCATAAGAATCCCGACCCCGAGGGAGTTAAAAAGAAGCGCTGTACCTCCGTAACTGATAAAAGGAAGCGCTACTCCGGTCGTCGGAAGCAGGTGACAGGCAACAGCAATATTGACAAAAGCAAAAAGGGAGATGGCTATCGTAACTCCAGTGGCAACATATTTACCAAAATTATCAGGAGCATGTTTGGCGATAAGAAGACCACAAACTAAAAATCCTGCAAAAAGTGCAATAACGGCAAGAGCCCCGACAAACCCATACTCCTCACCGATGATAACAAAGACAAAATCATTGTAGGAGAGTGGTAGATAGAGCTCCCGCTGCTTGCTTTGTCCGATGCCGAGACCAAAAGGCCCCCCGTTCCCCAAACCAATCAAAGCCTGCGTCACCTGATAGGTGGCCCCTTTTGCATTTCCGCTGGTAAACGAAAGCAACCGGGCAAGCCGGTACGGTGCTGCAATGGCAAAAACCCCTGCCAGAGGTATCAGCAAAAGTACGGTAGCCATAAGATGGCGAATACTGACACCCCCTATAAACATAAGCGTAAAACCTGTTACGGCAATAAGCGAGGCCGTACTGAAATTCGGTTCGATAGCCACAAGAGCCACGACGACCATCAGCAGGAGGAGCATGGGATAATAGGAGTTATGAAGATCCTTGATATATCCCTGTTTTTCGCTGATGAGCCTTGAAAAATGAAAAATAACCGCATATTTGGCAAAATCAGAGACCTGGAATTTGAGCGGCCCAAAGCCTATCCAGCGTGCGGCTCCAGAAATAAGCCCCACCGTTTTCATGGCAAAAAGGATAATCAAAAGCAGGATACTGGCAAAAAGAATGATTTTGCTGCTCTTCCAGAAAACATGATAGTCGAGCTGGGCAACAACAAGCACCGTGCCGATTCCGAGCAAAGAAAAAATAATCTGTCGCCACAAAAAATACTCTGAACTGGAGTACTTCCTGACCGCCCATCCCGCTCCGCTGCTATAGACGACAACAATCCCTACACTCATGAGAATGGCAACAATGAGTAAAAGAAGCTTTCCGACAATACCATCCCTGCCTGACTGCGGAAAAAGTTCATCCTGAGCTAAAACCCCTGCAGGGTTCGGAGTGTAATCGGTATTCAGCATTGAGGTAACTGATGAACACATTGTTTAAACTTCATGCCACGCTCTTCAAAATTATGAAACATATCAAAGCTTGCACAACCGGGCGAAAAAAGCACACTCTGACCAAGTCTGGCAGCATCATGCGCCAGTACAACTGCATTTTCCAATGAGTCTGCCACTTTAACAGGCACAATGCCCTTAAAAGCTGAGACGATCTTTTCCTGCGACTCACCGAGAGCGATAAGCAAAGATACCTTTTTACGGATAATCCCCGCAATAGAAGCGTAATCATTTCCCTTGTCCCGTCCTCCTGCAAGAAGTACCGCCGTACCGGGAAGCGCCTCAAGCGCAGTACGCATGGCATTGATATTTGTCGCTTTTGAATCATTGACCCAGTCAACCCCATTGATGGTCATAACATATTCCTGACGATGCTCAACGCCTTTAAACTCCCTGAGTACCCGACGAACCACCTCATCGTCAATACCCATCGCCCTCGCAACGGCAACAACCGCAAGCACGTTGGAGATATTATGGCGACCACGAAAACTGTTTTTAAAAAAATCGGATGTAACGACAACAGTCTCATCCCCATTGAGCGTGCGGACAACGACTCTCTCTCCCTCCAGAAAGACGACAGGGGAATCACGCCGGGTTCCAGAAAAAGGCTCCATGCCAAACGGTATTATCCTGAATGCAAACCGCTCCGCATCATCAACAAAATGCTCCTTGAGAAGAGGATCATCCTGATTGTAGACCAACGTATCTTCTCTGCCCTGATTGGCATAAATCCTGAACTTCGCAGCAGCATAGCAGGACAACTCTCCGCCGTAACGACCGAGGTGGTCTGGTGTAATATTCGTCATAACGGCAACATCAGGCCGGAACGTGGGGGAGCGCTCCAACTGGTAACTGCTCAACTCGACAACGGCAACATCTCCAACATTCATCTCCAGAACCATCGAAGAAAACGGCACTCCTATATTGCCGACACTGAATGCCCGGTATCCCCGCCGAAGACCATCCTCCTCGCAGAGGCGATGAAGAAGTGTAGATACGGTGGTTTTTCCATCCGTACCGGTAACTCCAATAATTTTTGCCTTGCAAAAACGGCTTGCTATCTCGATTTCACTGTAGAGCGGAATTCCCTTTTCCTCCATCGTGACCACAACCTTGGCGGATGGCGGAATGCCTGGGCTCACGACACAAAAATCTGCATCATAAACCCGCTCCGAATGGCCCCCCTGCTCCATGGAGAGCGGCATCTCCTTGAGGCGCAGCAGATCCTCCGCCCTGATAGAGCCAAACTCACTGACAAGTACTTTCGCACCTTTGCGGCAAAGCAGTTCCGCTGCGGCCATTCCACTTTTCCCTGCCCCAATGACCGATACTTTTTTACCCGTTAGATCCATGTGTGTTTGTATGTATGTATGTCTCGCTCTTATCTGAGTTTTAAGGTCATAAGACTGGCAAGAAAAAAAAGAATGGTCAAAATCCAGAACCTGATCACAATCTTTTGTTCAGCCCACCCTTTCAACTGAAAATGGTGATGAAGGGGTGCCATCAAAAAAATCCTTTGGCCCTGACCAAACCTCATTTTCGTATACTTGAAATAGAGTACCTGAAGAGAGACTGAGAGGGTTTCAAGAAAAAATATACCCGCCATCAAGGGTAAAAGCAGCTCCTGCTTGATCAAAAGCGCTATGACAGCAATAGCACTGCCAAGAGCAAGGGATCCGGTATCGCCCATGATGATCTCGGCCGGATTGGAATTGAACCACAAAAATCCCACACATGCCATGACAATTGCCATGCTGACCACAGCAATCTCTCCCCCTCCAGGGATAAAGGGAATGCTGAGGTATACCGCATAGACCGCATTTCCAGCAAGGTAAGAAAAGACACCAAGACCCATAACCACAATGGCCGAACTTCCAGCGGCAAGACCATCAAGCCCGTCAGTCAGATTGACCGCATTCGAGACTGCGGTAATGATAAAGATGACAATCGGAATATAAAAATAACCATAATCAAGAGTCAGATTCTTGAAAAAAGGTACCGTTGTTGTCGACAAAAGCACTGAAAACGCTGGGTCAAACCAGGTATAAAGACCAACCACCAGGCCAAGAGAGAACTGCCCGATAAGCTTGTAACGAGCCGACAACCCCCCCTTGATTTTTAGGACTACCTTTCGATAGTCATCAATGAAACCAATGATCCCCATCCAGAAAATGGCCAGCATAATCAGCCAGACATGCGGATCATTAAATTTTGACCAGAGCAGCACAGAGATCTCAATGGAAAAAATGATAAGCACCCCTCCCATTGTGGGCAGCGCTTTTTTCTTTTTATGCTCGGGAGGCGCCTCCTCCTTGATAGGTTCAATAAACCTGGTTTTCAAATAGGCGATAAATCTGGGCCCAGCAAAAAGAATAATCAACAATGCCGTAATGCCCGCAGCACTTGCCCTGAAGGTGAGATACTCAATAACATGAAGCCCCGGAGGATCGAACAACATATCGATGTACTTCAACAGATAATAAAGCATACCGTATTTTTACCTGGTTATGGTTTTTGCGTTGATGAGCGCTTCGACAACCTGCTCAAGTTTCATCCCTCTTGACCCTTTGAAAAGCAGGGTATCACCCTCCTGCAACACGGTCAGCAATGCCGCAAGAAGTTTTTCACGGCACTCGAAATGGCCCCTGAAAAGCTCGGGAGCCTCACGGCCAAAAATCCGGGCACTCTCTCCAAAGGTAAAAAGCAGATCAACCGAACTCTGCTGAATATAACGGCCAATTGCCTCATGTTCAACATCTCCCGCCACTCCAAGTTCAAGCATGTCGCCCAGAACGGCAACCCTTTTACCTGCAGATGGCATGTCACAAAGCGCATCAATCGCCCGACGCATTGAGTCGGAATTGGCATTATAGGTATCATTAAGGATTCGCAGACCGCCTATGTCTACGACTTCAAGTCGTTTCCAGCCCGGCGCAGGAACCAGACGCTCCAGACCCTCGCGGATGTGGCGGAGTGAGAGCCCAAAATGAAGCCCGACTGCGGCAGCCGCAATAGCATTGAGCACATTGTGCTTTCCAGTAAAGTTCAGGGTGACGGCTTCACTACCAACTGTTGAACATAAAAGAAAAGAGAGCATACCAGCCTTGTTGACAGAAATCTCCCGGGCCCAGCAGCTCTGTGCTGAACTTTTTGCAACACCATAACTGACATGACCCACGAGCCCTTCACCAGCCGCACTGAGCCGGGGATCATCGCTATTGACAAAGGCAGTACCCCCTTGCTGAGAGAGATATGCGAAAAGCTGTGTTTCAGCCTCAGCAACCCCATCAAGATCAAGCAGAAACTCCAGATGCTCATGACCGATATTGGTAAGAAGTCCATGGGTCGGCCTTACAATACTGGCAAGCAAGGCCATCTCGCCCGGATGATTGATGCCCATCTCGACAACGGCAATATCGGTATCATGGCGCAGTTGCAGCAGGGTCAACGGAACCCCGAGATGGTTGTTCCTGTTCCCCTGGCTCATCTGAACCTTGAAACCGGTTCCAAGCACCGAGGCAATCATCTCCTTCGTTGTAGTCTTTCCATTGCTGCCACCGATGGCCACAACAGGAATGGTAAATTTGTTCCTGTACAGCGTTGAAAGTTGCTGAAGCCCTGCAACAGGGTCATCCGTAACAATAAATCCCTTGCCGGGCGGCGGCTCTGCTGAACCCTGCTCCTCATACCAGTGGCGGCTGACCATTGCCCAGGATGCACCCTTTTCAAAAACAGTATTTATAAAGGAATGGCCATCGGCATTCTCTCCTTTCAGGGCAACAAAAATTTCACCACCCCTCACCTCTCTTGAATCAATGACCACGACGGGCGAAGGAATTTCCCGGGATGGTTGTTGCTGCGAGGAAACGCAATGGCACGCCGCGACGATAACGTCTCCAACATTCGAAAAATCATTAATGGTCAACACGCTATTTGCCTTTACCTGCACACGTTCTCCTTCTCCGGGTATCCGGATATGTTTTCCTGCATATACTCTTTTATAAGATCCTGATCCGAAAAAAAATGTTTCTTTCCCGCAATCTCCTGATACTTTTCATGCCCTTTTCCTGCCACAAGAAGGACATCTCCCTTTTTAAGCATCTGAACAGCCCTCCTGATGGCTTCCGCCCGGTCGCTGATCCTCATATAATGGTCACCGATAATGCCTCGCTCAATCTCATCCAGAATCAACTCCGGCTCTTCGTTACGGGGATTGTCGGAGGTAATGATAACCTCATCGGCCATTTCGGAAGCTATACGACCCATTTCGGGGCGTTTTGTTCGATCCCTGTTACCGCCGCACCCGAAAACCACAACAAGACGAGATCCGTCAGGCTTCAGCCCCCTCAAAGCTTCAAGCGCCTTAAAAAGCGCATCGGGAGTGTGGGCATAATCAACAAAAACACACCATCCTTCACGGCTCTCACCAACCCGCTCCATACGCCCCTCAACCCTCGATACCGCCGAAAGAGAGCGGCAGATCTCTTCGGGAGCCAGCCCCATACCGGTACCAATGGCCGCAGCTTCAAGCACATTCATGACATTGAAACGCCCCGGAAGCCCAACCTGCATTGTCATCTGCGCATCAGGAAAATGGAGATCAATACTGCTTGATGCCAAAGAGCTCTCAAGAAGCTCTGCCTCAAACAGGCGCCCGCACAGCAAGAGAGGTGAGACGCCTTGCTGCAACGTACAACAATATATTTTATCACGTGCTACGCGATCAGCCATCTGCGCGGCATAGCTATCATCACTGTTGAATACCGCAAAGCCATTCGGAGCGAGCTGATCGAAGAGTTGCTGTTTGGCTAAAGCGTACTCCTGCATGGAGTTATGAAAATCAAGATGCTCCGGCGTCAGATTGGTAAAAAGCGCCGCATGAAAACGGAGACCAAAAACCCTCTGCAGCATAAGAGCGTGAGAAGAGACCTCCATGACGGCTGCCCGGCATCCCACATTCACCATCTTGCTGAAAAGAGCATGTAGACCTGGAGCCTCCGGAGTGGTACGGTCGAGAGCAATATCAAGCTCTCCAATCTGGCAGAGATTGGTTCCAATATAACCGGCAGGAATCCCGCAGGCGTTGAGCATGGCCGTGATGAGCCTTGCTGTCGTCGTTTTGCCATTGGTACCGGTAACTCCGATAATGAGCAACCGGTCAGAGGCCTTTCCATAAAAAATTTTGGCCGCTTCAGCAAGCGCCTTTCGAGCATCAGCAACCTTGATATAGAGGCAGGAAGAGAGGAGTGTCTGTGGAAATTCCTCACAGATAACCGCTGAAGCACCCCGCTCTATGGCACTGTTTATAAAGCGGGAACCATCGTCACAATAACCTTTTATCGCCACAAAAAGTGAACCGGGAAGAACCTCTCGCGAATCACAGGTAACCATCCCAATCGCCCCTCCGATAAGGGTGTTTCCCGCAAGCGCCAAAAAGGAAACTCCCTTGAGCAACTCCTCCAATTGCACCCCTTCACTATACACTCCTGGCGCCATCATCGAGATTTTGTATTAATGTTCCTTGGCGCAAGAGCCACCCTTATCACCCTCTTTTTTGGAACCTTGCTACCGGGCGCAATGCTCTGGCGAACAACAACCCCATCAAAGTCTCCCGAATAATCTATCTCCAGATTGAGCCATTGTAACATACGCCGAGCATCTGTACCACTAAGCCCGCGAAGATCAGGAAGCACAACCGTCACAATGGAATCAATGCGCAACTTCTCCTGAGAGCGGATGGAAAGGTTTTTCTGCATCTCCTCCGAGCAGGCGATTATTCTTGATGCAATACCAGAAAAAACCGGAGCCGCAACCGTCGCGGCATAATAAGCCGTTTTGGGATTTTCTACAATCACAATAATCGCATAACGGGGACTCTCTACCGGAAAATAGCCGACAAACGACGAGACGTAGACTGGTTTGGCGTATGAACCTCCGGCTGCACGACTCGCTGCACGCCTCGCTGTTCCTGTTTTACCAGCAACGGTCACGCCCGGCACCGCAGCATTTTTAGCAGTTCCACTATCAACGACAGCCTTGAAATACTCCTTTCCGAGATATCGCGCCGTTTCTGGCGAAACCACTCGCCTGACTTTTTCAGCACTGTTCTCCCGAACAATCTGGCCATTCGCATCAATGACCCTCTTTATAATATAGGGCTTCATTAAATCACCATCATTAGCAATTGCAGCATAGGACTGCAGTATCTGCAATGGAGTTGCCATAACCTGATAGCCGTATCCCATCCAGGGAAGCGTGGTGCGATCCCAGTGAGAAAGTGAGCGGACAATTCCCGGAGCCTCTCCAACCAGTCCAACACCGGTTCTCTTTCCAAAGCCGAAATTCCTGGTATAGGCATTAAACTTCTCACGTCCGACCTCCATGGCAGTCTTGGCTGCCACAATATTGCTTGAAAACATGATTGCCTCACGGAAGGTTATGGTGCCATAAGGCTCATGATCCCTTATCTTGAGATTGTAGATGGGCAAAACCCCATGATTAGCAAACACCTTGTCATCAGCTTTTCTGTTCAGAACTTCCGTTGCCGCAGCGGCCATGACCAGCTTGAACGTTGATCCTGGTTCGTACATTTCTGTCACCGCACGGTTTCGCGAATTTGTTTGATTCCAGGTACTTCTCCGATTCAAATCAAAAGCAGGATTGTTGGCCATGGCAAGGATCTCGCCTGTACGGACATCCATGACAATACTTGCCGCCGCATCAGCATTGAAGGTCGTAACTGCCTTTGCAAGTTCGTCTTCAACAATACTTTGAATATTTCCGTCGATGGTCAACTGTACCGTGTTGCCTTTTATTGCATCCTGTTGCTCAGCATCGGGCGCTGGATAACGAACTCCCGTAGCAGAACGCTGAAATATTCTCGAACCGTCACGCCCTTTCAACTCTTTATCGAGCTGCAATTCCAGCCCGCTGCTTCCCTTGCTTTCGCTCGTTGCACTCCCGACAGATCCAATCACCTGAGCGGCAACATTCAGGTAATAGCGCTGCTGCTGACGGTCATACCATACACCGGGAATTTTTTTCTGCATAAGCTGCATAAGCGGCAGCGCTTTTGCGACAGATATTTTGCGACCAAGCACCGCCACGACTTTACGATGCCGCAGTTCCTGAAGACAAGCCGACCTGTCAAGCCCTAAATATCTGGAAAAGAGGGTCGCAACAACCCCGGAATTATCGTATGTCCTCTGTTTATCACTCTTCTTGAACTTTACCGGCCTACCGTTTTTATCGAACAGTGGAGTATTACGGACAATCAAAGGATCGGCATAAAAAGAGATAGATTCAATACTTTCTGCCAGCATACGTGACTGGCGATCAAGAATGGCACCCCGCTGGGCACGCTCAGTGACGAGCCGCTCATACTGTTTGGCAGCGTCATGCTGGTACTTTTTTGCATTGATCACTTGAATATTGAGCAACATGCCAATAATTGCAAGAATAAAAACAGAAAACGCGGCAACCACAATGCCAAGCCGCTTGCCAAACTCCCGATCGTCTGGTCTCCCACTCTGCTGCTGGTCATTCATGGCTCAAGTTCAACTGGCGGGATGCTGGAGGAAACGAGCCCAAGTGCTGATGCGTCCTGAGCAATATTACGAATACTATGCAATTCATCCATTTTGAGTTCCTGTGACGTTATGACACTGGAGGTCATCTGTATCTGCTCCCGAAGCTTTTCATTCCGCAGGGCAAGATCATTGATGGCAAGATTGTTATTTGTCTGGAAAAGAATAATTCCTACCCCGGCCAGAATGTACAAAAAAGAGCTTGGACGCAACAACGAACTGATATCGAACTCAAGCGTATTACTGATCAGCTCCCTGAACCCTGAATCGTGACGCACTTTGACCTCGCTGAAACGCCCGGAAACATGCTGCCCACCCGTTATTTTTTTTCCAACGACTTTAATACCCCTTAACAGCTTATAAAAAAAGGAACTCAACGCATTACGATCATCCATGGCAACCTCCCTGGCAAATTTTTTCAATAACCCTCAGCTTAGCACTTCTTGCTCTTGAATTTGCCGCTATCTCTTGCTGGGTTGCAACCAAAGGCTTACGGGTAACAGGCAGAACCGTGCCCCATGCAAGCGGCTCCCGCAAACCAACCCCTTTGGGACCCCAGTCACTCCTCGCTTTTTCAGCAAAAAACCTTTTCACGATTCGATCCTCAAGAGAGTGATAGGTAATGACCGCCATCCGTCCATGCTCATCAAGGCAATCAATGCCATCATAAAGCGCCTGACGAAGCACATCAAGTTCAGCATTCACCTCAATTCTCAACGCCTGAAAGACTCTCGAAAGTGTCTTGATCACCCTCTCTCCACCGTGCGCGTTACCACGAATAATATCGGCAAGCTCCTGCGTGCTGCCAACCGATCCCTGTTTCTGGCGATATGCAACAATTGCCCTCGCAATACTGCGACTCCTTGGCTCTTCTCCATAGATGTAAAAAAGCTTCGCCAGCTCCCGCTCTTCATAACCATTGACAATATCAGATGCGGTGAGGGAAGCACTACTATCCATCCTCATATCAAGCGGGCCCTCCCTCATATAACTGAACCCTCGCTCCGCCGTGTCGATCTGAAACGATGAAACCCCGAGATCAAGCAAAATTCCGGTAACCTTCGGTTCCAACCCTTTTTCACTGCAAACCCTTGTAACAATGCCCCCAATGTCAACGAAATTTCCCTTGACCAAAGCGACCCGGGCTTCGTACCCTTTGAGCTTTTCGCCAGCCTCTCTCAACGCCTCTTCATCCTGGTCAATCCCAATCAACAGCGATGCGTCAAGGAACCCCGCATCAAAAAGCGCACGCAACATCGCCAGAGAATGACCACCGCCTCCAAGAGTCCCATCGACATAGGTCCCTGGTTTTTTGACCAGAAATGCAACAATCTCAGTGGCAAGCACCGGATCGTGAAATAGATCTCGCGTTATAGCCATCAAAAGTACCTTCCTGCAAGAGAAGCAAAACGATCGGCACTCTCCTGCAAGAGAGTCACAAGACGGTCAGTATCCCAAATAATCATTTTTGTATCAGCCCCGATAATCACAACATCCTTGGTTATACCAGCATGATCAAGAAACTCTCTTGACAGCGCAATCCTCCCCTGACGGTCAAGCTCGACCGTTTCAAGACTTTCGTACATCAATGTCTTCAACAAACGCTCTTCAGGATTAAAATCCGAGAGCCCGGAGATCGACTTTCTCATTCCGGCCCAGACAAACGGCTCATAAAGTTCAATGGAACGATCAGGTGCCTTCAAAATATAGATCCCTTCAACAAAGGCAGAAACCTCATCTCCCACACCCAATGAAGCCACGGGCTCAAACTTCCGGCGAAACCTTGCAGGAATCATCAGACGCCCCTTCTCATCGACAGCATGCCTCTCTTTTCCTATAAAGCCCGCCATTATAGAGAATTTCCGTTAGTTCCCGTTATATTTGATCTGGAAGCACACAGAGGCACTTCCCACCCGCAAGAGAAAAAAAAGCGCTAAAAAAACACCGAAAACAATCCAAGTCTTCCATTTTTTACCACCCCCTACCACTATAAAATGTATAAAAAAGGATACACTAAAAAAATATTAGTCTATTTTATTACTTCAACTGAAAAAAAAATTTCGAAGAGCCGGGTGTCCCAATGAAAACAGAAGTGAACGAGATTGTGGTGGATGGCTACAACCTGATCCACAAACTTTATGAATCCCTGACCTCAGATACTCTTGAATTTTTGCGCCTGAAAACAGAAGAACAGCTCCTCTGTTTTCAGAAAAAGAGCGGTTGCTTGATCACCATCGTCTATGATGGAAAAGGAAGTGCCAAAGAGAGCGCTTTCGGAGCGCCGTTGCACGTCGTTTTTACTCCTGCATCAAAAAGTGCCGATCTCTGGATCATTGATTACGTAAAGTCGTTGAACACAAGAGTAAAAATGGTTACTATTGTGAGTTCGGATGATGAGATTCGACGGTACGCAACCGCGTTCGGTGCCAAATGTCTAAAATCTGAGACGTTTGCGC